>NZ_JBFLAB010000029.1:0-56718 GCF_040742695.1 Microbulbifer discodermiae
CAACTCCTTGTCTTTCGGTGTCTGCCGCTCGACCTGTTTCAGAAAGGCAAGAAATTCCTTGGAACGCGATCTTTTCTCGACGCGACCAATCACTTCACCAGTCAGAATATTGAAGGCTGCAAAGAGCGCCGCCGTTCCATTGCGCTTGTAATCGTGGGTGCGACTTCCAATGCGCCCCGGGGCAAGTGGAAGCCCTGGTTGAGTGCGATCGAGTGCCTGGATCTGGGTTTTCTCATCGACACACAGCACCAAGGCATTGTCCGGCGGGTCCATATACAAACCAACGATATCCACCACTTTCTCGGCAAACTGCGGGTCATTGCTGATCTTGAAGGTTCTGAGTCGGTGTGGTTTCAGATCTGCAGCGTTCCAGATTTGCCTAACCTGCCATGTGGTAACACCGGCGTACTTCGCCATCAACGAGACACTCCAGTGAGTGGACTCATGAGGAATGCGGCTCGTCGTCAATGTGAGAACACGGTTCACAATCTCGGCGTCAATTACCGACGGTCGCCCTGGCCTTGCCTGGTCAAGCAAACCCTCCGGGCCCGATTCGATAAAGCGCTTCTTCCACTTGTGAACTGTCTTGCGAGACACGCGCTGGGCCGCAGCCACGTCCATCACTGGCATGCCTTCCGACAGAGCCAGAATAATCTTCGCTCGAGTAATTTGACCCTGCTGAAGCGAGGTGCTACGAACCCAGCTTTCCAGGGTCGCTGCATCATGAGCGGTAATTGTAAAAACGTCAGGAGTATCCATGGGGCAAGTATACGTGAACTCAAATTAAGTAACCTTATTTTCCGCATGGACCACTAGTCGAGGGTTATGCGATGAGGGAGCACATTCATATGTTGTTGATGATTTCTCCGAAGTTCAGCGTGGCTCATACGGTAGGGCTCCTTAAAGGTAAGTCGGCGATTCGAATATTTCGAGAGTACATGCAGGTGAAGAGAAATTTCACCGGTAGGCATTTCTGGGCCAGGGGCTACTGCGTTAGCACAGTTGGCTTAGATGAGCAGATGGTTCGAGAGTACATCACGAATCAAGAAAGTGAGGAACGTCGTCAAGAGCAGATGAGGTTGATAGGCCTGTAACATAGCCCCCTCTGGGGGCTTTCATCATACCACCCGCTTTGCGGGTGGTTGCTGATTTACAGATTTTCTATAATAAATCAGTTTGTATATTGCCTGAAGAGAAAATAAAAACGATGTCAAAAATAATTCTGAACAAAAGTTTTTAATAAATTTGTTGAATTAATTTAGATTGCTAGGTGCAGGTTTTAGAGTTGGTGCGCATTTTGACTGCATAGTCATGGATTTTTTAAATGCGATTGGAGTATAAATAGTACGCTATTTTTTTATAACTCCACCTGTTTTGAGGGGTTTATCAAATCCATAGATTTTGTCAGGTTAAGATGAAAAATTTTATAAGACTTAGATTGAAAATAAAGAAAAAGAGTTGGGCACTGCTGACACATCAAACTAAGTTGTACGCTCAGAAAATTTATATTGTCCGATTGTTTAGTAAAGGTAGAAATATACGCCAAATTGTCGTGGCTATCCCCCCTTTTAGCAAATAACTACGTCTTTACTAATTGAAAGGTTGCGGTTTTTATTGGTGTTGGTTTTTTATAGGTTATGGTTGATTGGCACCTTAATTACATCGTGACGTTTCCCATGGCGGTACGGTTGAGTCCATAGAGGATTTGTTGCGCTGGTGTGACGTCTTTTTATTGAACGTCAGATTCTGTGTGATGCAAGTCCGCATGAGCTCGTCACATGGTGTTCACGTGATTAGGTTTGGCTTAACAAACTTGGCTTCAAGTCGAGGCCAAGAAGCTTGACCTTTATTTCCGTACTACTGCCAGGCACTTATATAACTTGGAGAAATCTTCTTATGAAAAAATTATTTACTGCAGTATCTCTGGCTATCGTCACTGGCTTCACAGGTGCTTCCAACGCAGAAACCTGGTCCACAGACGTTGCTTTAGAAGATGTCGCACCTTTAACTGTAACTAAGGGTATTACATTGCTATGTAATATGACAGGTTCTGCCACCCTGGCTGGTTCCAATGCCTCTATTACGAGCCTTGGATTAAGTGATGCCAGTGGAACATGCCAAATGATTGGTTTTTTTAATTTTCCATATAATATGGAAGGTGGCGCCAGTGATGTTGTCACAATTGAAGGTGTTGACGTGCAGGGTATTACCGGTAATTGCCTAGGTGATCTGGTGGGTACTCTTAACCAGACCACAGGTGTAATTAGCTTCGTTAACGCTAATATTCCTTCAAATCCAGCAGGCGGCAGCCCTTGTATAATCAATGGAGATGTAAAAACCACTCCACCTGCCTCCTATACTCCGTAAGCAGGTTAAAAGCGATTCACCGTGTTATAACTAGGAAGGTTATAGGGGAATCAAAAATCTGCGCCGCAGAGTTATCTCTGCGGCGCTTTTTACTGTGCTTGGATTCAACTCGCTAGTGGAACAGGTGGCTTGATGCCGAAAATACCTGATTTGGTCTTTTTATGCCAAGACATTTCCTCGGTCAATTGCTGAATTTATTCACAACGCGCTGTATATAACTGACTAGTGATAGTGGTAAAGTTGCAACCGTTGGGGAAATATTGCGGGATAAGGCCGTTCTTATTTTCGCCTAATTCGCGATCCCAGGAACTATAGGGATGCGCAAAGTAGAAATTGGTATCGAGTACCTTGGCAATGACTTGGTGACAGGAAAATTCCCTGCTGTTGTCAGAGGTGATGGTATGGACATGACCCGCCCAAGGTCAGAGCAGCGTTATCACCGCGCCCTTGGCACCTTTGGTCTGTGGCGGGTAATTTGGCGATGAGTGCCAACCGCGATTTGCACTCTGTCAGTGAAACGATGGCTTGCTTGTGATGCTTACCAATAATGGTATCGAGTTCCCAGCCACCAAGACGGGTACAGTGCTCTACAATCTTCGGGCGCTCTTGATAGGGACCGAGATCCGGTGTGAGGAATATGGCCGCCGATCATAGCAGCCGTAACGTTTCCGGCGGGCGTTCTAACAACGCAGATGGCGATGAGACGTACCGCCCTGACGTTTTTCTTCAAATACGTACAGGTAGATCCATTCGTGGCTGATATAAACTTGTTCCTCCTGAGCCACCAAAAGCTAATTTGCTCGGGGCTCCAGCCCTCACGTAGCAGCCGCTCAACCCGGTGCCAATTATCGGTGCGGGGCTGCCCCTTGGCCTTGCGGCATCTAATCGCTAACTGCTTGGCCCGTTTGGGCCGATAACCTTTCAAGCCGAGGTTGCGCCGTGACCCCCGACTGATCGTGGACTTGTTAACGCCAACGCCAACGCCAACGCCAACGCCAACGATAACGACGATCTATGTCTGGCTAAGTTCGGCTTTCATAAGGGCGTAAATTTGGTATCGTTACTTCTGGGTAAGCTGTGTGTAGTGTCTCATTTGTGCTTCTCACTCTTGGGGGAATGAAAAGCGGAGATGCTATCGAAGCTTGCTCTTCATTCCGACCGCTTGAGTTGCACTTACTAGTTGAATCTAGGAAATAATAATGAGTATTATTATTAGAATAAAGTGCTATGCAAAATCTCTGCGACAAAAGAGAAAGATAAAAATGGCTGTAGCAGAAGTGCCACAGCCAGTCATAAAAAATTGATGATGTTTAGAAGCCTTTGTACAGGCTAAATCCCACAATGCGCGGGTCCAAGGTAAATACATTAGTACTTAGGCCCGTATCATCACTATTGGTAAAGAAATCAGTAATGGGTGTATCATCAAATACGTTCTTGACGTATAGCTGCATTTCCAGATTCCATACCGGCTGGATAAAGCTCGCTGATATATTAAGATTACTCCAGTCCTCTAGTCGATCATACTCGGTATTGTAAACCCGGGCATAGCTTTCGGACTGGCGGTAATAGTCCGCACGCAGCTTTAATTCCCAATCACGCACCGGAATCTTATGTTCGAGTCCAAGATTAGTAGTAAAACGTGGTGCATTGGGCAGCTCGTTACCACTTAAGTCAGCAGTAAAACCTCTACCACCGTTGGGCGCGTCGTTTAGTGGATTATATGAATAACCTAGATTATAAATTAAATCCAGACGCCTAAATACGCCCTCTACGTCTTCTGAATATGCACCCCCGCGTAATGATCCAGCGCAAATCTGGCTGAGATCGGCACTTGAAACTCCAGCATTAAGAAGATCTTCAATTAACTGGCGTGGCGCAATACAGTTGGAAGGTACCTGAATATTGGGGCGTACCAATATCCAGTCTTCATTGCCTTGGGTGCGGTCCATTACATCAATAGATTCTTCACCATCAGCGATCCGAGTTTTTAAATAGCCAAGATTAAAATCCAGGCGAGTATTTGGGGTTAACTGCCAGGCGCTTTCCAACTCAAGTCCCCAGGTTTCGGTATCGAAATTCTCGTTAAAGGAAATCCGATCGACAATCTGTGAGACCTGGTAATCCTCATAGTCATAGTAGAAGGCAGTGGCATTGAGAGTCAGACTGCCATCCATCAGAATATTCTTAGCCCCCAATTCAAAGGCATTAACAAACTCTGGTTTAAAAGTATTGGCTAATGGCTGATATTGCACTACTCTCGGGTCGATATCCACCCGCGGTGGATTACTGCCGCCCCCCTTGTAGCCGTGGGCGTAGGAGACATAAAATAGTGTCTCGTCGGTAAAGGGGGTATCAGCGCGCCAATCCAGCACCAGCCGGCCCGTATATTCCTGCCATTCCTGCTCGATGTCTTCGCCCCGAGGATAGCCGCGCCGAACTTTGCCTCCCGAAGCGCCACCGGGTTGTTCTCCCGTAATGGTATTAATTTCCGTACCCAGTAATAATTGGCTGGGGACGGGCGTAGCGGTTTTCTTATCTTCGGTATAACGTAGACCGGCAGTAAGCTTGACGTCGTCTGTCATCTGCCAATAAGTTTCACCAAACAGGGCACGGGAGCGGGTCTTGACCAGGTTGCGGCTTAAAAAGTAGTTATGACCTTCGTCATCGACCTCCTCCAGGGAGTTATAGTCCACATAGAAGCATTCTTTGGTAACGGTTTCATCGCAGGGGCCTCCGGTAAGAGGCTTCCAAAAGTCGTCAAACCCCAACACTTCGTCTTTTTCAAAATGGACGTTATAAATCATCTCAGCGATATAGGTGAAGGTATTGTTAAAGACGTAGTAGTCATCCTGGGATTCAAAATCCAGCGTATTGGCACCCAATGAAAAATTAAAAGGGCCATCGAAGGAAGATTGCAGGCGTAACTCATGGCTCATCTGGCGGTTATCGGATTGGCTGATATCCACTGCGATCATACGGTCGGAAGGACCTAACTGCGGATCGGTATAGATACCTCCTGGAGTCGGGCCGGATTCAATACGTGGACGGCCGAATAAACCAATTAGACCTTCGGAGTCGTTAAAGATGGGATCAGAAACGTAGCGATTATAGTCCTGAGAGCTATAGTAGTCGTCCTTGGCATAGGTGGATTGGGTAAAAAGACGCAGGGAATCTCCTAATGCCAGCTCTAAATTTAATTGCGCCACATCGTTTTCAGCGCGAAAAACCGGATCGTAGCTAGTATTGATCTCGCGCAAATCTCGAGATTGCTCGACGTTACCATAAGGGTCAACCCCAGTTTTTATAAATGGAACCAACAGGCCTTCTTCATTGCGCCCGAGTCCCGCAAAAGGTCGGTCGAATACACGAATAAAGGCGAGGCTGTTTCCATTGGGAGCACCAAATGCATCGTTTTCGTATAAGGATCCGGGCAGGCAGCCCTGGCTAAAGCTTGCTTGCAAATTTTCTGGTACCTCTATTTCTCCGACCATATCGAGACCAGGATCGCGTGTGCAGAGTTGCTTGCCGGTGCGGGAGCGACTATCGTCCTCCTCAAAGTGCTGCCAGATCAGATTGGCGCTAAAGGCTTCAGAAGGCTGCCATTCCAAAATTGTACGGGTGGAGTAGAGATCCCTGTCGTTGACATTATTTTCTGTGAAGGTGTTATAGTCGTATCCATCTCGCTGGGTCATGGCACCCGAAATACGAAGTGCCAGACTGTCCCCCATAGGTAGATTGAACATACCACTGGTACGTCGCGTATTGTAGCTGCCCACCTCCAGCTTGATATCTGATTCAAACTGATCTGAAGGCATTTTCGGTAGCATATTGACTACCCCGGCGGTGGCGTTGCGGCCATAGAGGGTGCCCTGAGGCCCGCGCAAAACCTCCACCCGCTGAACGTCGAAAAATTCCTGCTCGTAAAGACGGTTGCGGATCATGGGGGAGTTGTTAAAGCTTACTGCCACTGCAGGGTCGGTACTGGCGGAGATGGCCTTGGTTCCCACACCGCGAATGGAGAAGTTATAGGTGCTAAAGTTAGCCTTGGAAAAGTTGACATTGGGCACGGCGCGCACCAGCTCGTCGCCGCGCTCGATTTTTAAATCCTCCATGCCGTCGCCGGTGAGGGCGGAAACGGCGATGGGCACGTCCTGGATACTTTCCTCGATTTTCTGCGCGGTGACGGTGATCTCCTCGATGGCCTGGCCGCTGGGCGCGTCGGCATCGCTCTGGGCCAGGGCCGGCGCGGCGGCCATGGCCAGGCAAGCCATAGCGGCACGGCGCCAGAGGGGCCTGTGGTTCATTTGATTGGCTTGTCGAATCGCCTGCGCGATTAATTTTTGCGGTTTACAAAAATCCAACACCATAATTATGTCTCTCTCTAATTATTTTTCTGTCAGTCAGAAGTTGTTGAGTTCCCGGGCAGGGTGCCGGGTTGGCGGGAGAAATGCTCCCCCTGCCAGGGCCGACTGTGAACACCACTGATAGGCTCGCGACCGCAAGCCGTGCCCCGCTTGGCGGCCGGAAGCGGGTGTTCCTCCGGGCACCGTTAACAAAGACGTAAAAGAAGCCTTCTCGGGGGGATTGAAGTTATTGATTTTTCGCGTTTTTTTGATAATTTCGGTGACTGGTTAGGCAGACTCTATGGTCTGCTTTGGCGCCAAATATTGATCGAATATTTTTTGTGTGAAGCTTTCCTGGACAATTTGTGGAAACATGCGCCTGTTTTTTTGTGAAGGCTGGTGAAAAAGTGTGGGGGCCAAGAGGGTTAGTCTAGCCAGCAAATAGTACATATGTCCAAGTTAGTTCTATCGTGACTCCGGGTACCAGGGTCGGGTGAAATCAGGAAACTAAGGATTGATGCTGTGAAATTCTGGATTTAGCTACCAGTGCCCTTGTCGCTATCTCGGTTAAGAAATACTGAATAAACTGTCTTGGCGGAAGAGTGTAAATTTATTCCATTTCAAGCGTCTTTACTTCGCGTAATCTTCAAAGCTCCGGGACCGCTGACAAACTGACTGCGATTAAGGGATCTGATCTTAAAATGGCTGCATCAATAGCAATATCAGCAACCGTGCCTCCAAGAAGATCCTGTTAAGAATGGTAGTAGACGACACCCTGATTCAAGCCTGGGCTTCGCACAATAGCTATCGCTATAAAGATGACGCTAACGAGCCCCCTGCGGGCGGTGGTGGTAACAGCGAAACGAATTTCCACAGTGAAAAACTCAGTAACGTCACCCGCGAGTCGAAGACGAAGGTGATGCGCGGATGGCCAGGAAGGGCCTTGGTTAAAAAGGCCAAGCTGTCCTACGTGGGTCATACTGTGATGGAAAACCGTAACGGTCTGATTGTTAGGGCCTGTTGACACTAACGGAGTTGGCCCTGTTGTGACGGAGAAGCTGGAAAACGATATTTCCGAGCGCTGGGTCCCGTTCGTTGAATTTGGTAAAAAAGGGTGTTTATATTCCCTATTCCCAAACCAACAAAGGCATGCAGGAATGGAACAGGTCGCCCAGAAACCTGCAAGGACGGAAGAGGTCGCCCGCAGTGGGCACGAGCAGTGGTCTTCGGACATGGTCTTCGTGCTGGCCGCGCTCGGCAGCGCCGTTGGCCTCGGTAATATCTGGCGATTCCCCTATGTTGCGGGGGAGAACGGCGGCGGTGCCTTTATCGCCGTCTACCTGCTATTCGTGCTGGGCATAGGGCTGCCGGCGCTAATCGCAACCATTATGGTCGGTCGCCGCGGGCAGGCGAGTCCCGATCACTGCTTCGAGCGCATTGCCGCCACCGAAGGGCTCAGCCGGCGTTGGCGGCAACTCGGCTGGCTGCTGGTCCTGACCACATTCCTGTTACTGACATTTTTCAGCGTGGTCGCAGGCTGGATTTTCGATTATCTGTTCAAGGCATTGAGCGGCCGCTTTGCGGGCCTGGAAGCAGGCACCTCGGCGGCGCTGTTCGATGCGCTGAAAGCCGACCCGCTGCGCCAGGCCCTGTGGCACGGTGCCTTTATGAGCTGCACGTTAGTGGTGGTTGCGTTCGGCATCCGCCGCGGTATCGAGGTTGCGGTTAAGTGGATGATGCCGGGGCTCGCCCTGCTGCTGGTGGTGCTGGTGGTGCATTCGATGTCGGTCGGCGACGGCGCGGCAGCGGCGCGTTTTCTGTTCCAGCCGGATTTCTCCGAACTCGACGCCGGCGTGCTGCTGCTTGCTGTTGGCCAGGCCCTGATCAGCCTCAGCGTCGGCGGTGCAGGCATGGTCGTCTATGGCTCTTACCTGCGGCGCGAAGCTTCGATTCCGCGCACCGCGAGCGTTATCGCCGGCGCCGATACCCTGGTCGCACTCCTGACCGGGCTGGTGATATTTCCAATCGTGTTCGCATTCGGTCTCGAACCTTCTGGCGGTCCCGGAATGATCTTCGTAACGCTGCCCGTCGCTTTCGGACAGATCCCGGGCGGCGCGCTCTTCGGCACCCTGTTTTTCGTGCTGTTGCTGCTCGCGGCTCTGACGTCGGCTTTTTCCATGTTCGAGCCGGCCGTCTCCTGGCTTGAACAGCATCGCGGCCTCTCGCGTAAGCGCGCTGCGCTCAGTGCCGGGGCCGTGGCCTGGTTTGTGGGATTGTCGACGGTGTTTTCGTTCAATATCTGGTCCCATGTGCGGCCGCTCGCGTGGATACCGCCCTGGCGGGACATGTCGATTTTCCAGGGACTGGAGCACCTGGTCGCCAATCTCGCCTCGCCACTCGGTGCGCTGCTGGTATCGATCTTCGTCGCTTGGAAGGTCGGTGAGCAGTTGCGCCGCGAAGAGTTCGGCAGCACCGACGGCATGCTGTATCCAACCTGGAGGCTGCTCGCCCGCTACTTTGTGCCGGTCGCTATTGCCGCGATCTTTATCGCCAGCCTTTTCTGAACAAAAATGGAGGCCATATGCCGCTGATCCCCCCTCTCTCCCCCGACGACAATGAAGAAGTCGCCAAGCTCGCCGCCTTCTTCAATGAGACCCTCGGCTTCTGTCCCAACAGCGTCCTCACGATGCAACGGCGCCCGGAGATCGCCAAAGCCTTTATCAATCTCAACAAGGCGGTGATGGAGAACCACGGGCGCGTCACCAGTGGCCTGAAACGACTGATCGGCTATGTCGCCAGCCATGCCGCTGGCTGCCAATACTGCCAGGCCCACACCATCCGGGCTGCCCAGCGTTACGGCGAGCCGGACGAGAAACTCGAGCACATCTGGGAATACCCCCGAAGCCCGCTGTTTACCGACGCCGAACGCACCGCACTGGACTTCGCCATAGCGGCCTCCTCGGTACCGAACGGTGTCAACGAGGAGATTGACGAACAACTCAGGAAATATTGGGGCGATGGCGAAGTCGTCGAAATTCTGGCTGTGGTTGCACTGTTTGGTTATCTGAACCGCTGGAACGACTCGATGGGTACGGAGCTGGAGGCGCCCGCTGCGAAGTCTGGGCAGCGCTACCTCGCCGAAACGGGTTGGAATCCTGGCAAGCACGGCTGACGCTGCAGGCACTGTGCCTGCTAAAAGGCCCGATCCTCCAGTTGCTCTGTCCAGACATAATCGAGCAAGCGCCGGATCATGCTCTGCTACTGAAAAAAGCGGATAAATCCAGCTGAAAAACTAAGACAAATCAAACCGCTAGTTAATAGAATATTCATATTTTAACTGAAACATTGGGCTAGGGCGCTTCGAAGCTGTAGATACCACCTCCTAAGGAATTGAATACGATGCTGGTCCCGTCGCGGGACCACTCAGGGTGGTTTGCGTCGTAGGCCGGATCGGTGAGGGACGTAGCCACGCCGCCCGAGGCGGGAATCAGAAATACCTGGTAGCCGGAACCACCGCGGTTGGATTCAAACACTATGGAGGCGCCATCCGGCGACCAGTTGGGCGACCGCCCCTGATCGGGGTCGAGCTGGATGGGGCCGGAGGGACCGTCTGGCTCAACGATCCAGATCTGGTTGTGCTGCTGGTTGAAGCTGCCCTGGTTGCCGGCGAAGGCGATCTGGCTGCCATCGGGCGAGACTGTCGGGCGCCCGGCATAGACCTGGGAGACGTCGGTAACGGCTCCGGCGTAAACCGGGTCTGTGGAACCTGGAGAATAGCTGCTGAGATCGATCACCAGGATAACCGGCGCAGGTCCGCTGGCGGTCTTGGTGTAGTTGACCGCAGCCAGGGTGAAGATGCCCTGGTTTTCGTACCAGGAGGGATAGAGGATCTGTGTATAGGGGTCGCCAGACACTATGTCCACAACATTCAGCCGGTAGACCTGATTTGCCGGGTCCGATGGGCTGACGATGTACAGGTAGGATTCACCACCCGCCGTGCCGGTAAAGGCTATCCAGTTGGGGTTCCAGGACCAGTCGGGGCGTGATGCGTTGACGCCGCTGAGGGAGGTAAGGGCTGTAGCGGTGGGGTGGGGGTTCGACTTGGTTGGTGTGGCGACGATCCACAATTGCCCACTGTCGGTAAAGACGATCTGTGATCCGTCGGTGGAATAAGATGGCCAGGCACCGGTGGGCCAGTTTTGGAAGGGTGTGTTATAGGGCATGTTTCCTCTTCCCGGTAATCTGTGATTCTCTTCTTCCAGGATAATCTGATAAATTGCCTGAGGGTGTGGAGTTTTGGGCTCCTTAACCCATCAACTTGCTGAGTTACCGGGTGAATATACTAAAAACTCTATACATGGAAATACCAGGGGTATACCCAAAAATGGTCGCGTAAAACTCCCTCGGTCTATCCATAACCGTTGCTACGGAGTATCAAGTGCAGTGCAAGATGGCTGCGGAGGGTCGTATGAAAAGGGGGCATTGCGCCCCCTATAACAACATTCCCGATACAAACGCAGGTACTTTAATCCGGCTTTGTTAGATATTAACCTGCATATCAGATTTAGCCGGGCTCAGATATTCAAGCAGCTGACACTGTTGGCCCAGGAAATAATAGCGTTTTCGGACCCTACACCGAATCGGTTGAGTATCCCGGTGCAGCCGCCGATACCAGAACACATGATGGCACAGTCACTCTGGCCATTGCAGTGGTTTGCGCTCCAGTTATGGCCGAGTTCGTGAGCCGTGAGTGCCACACGGGCGGCGAAGTTACTAGTGAATCTGGACTGGGACAGACCGTAACCGATATTGAAATTGCAAACAGCGCTGAGGTATGCGATACCGATCACATTGCCGTCAATATTTTTTCCGGTCATTAAATGGGCTGTATCCCGGGGCACCCCCGCTTGGGTGGTAAGCCACTCATTGCGGAATTGGGAGAGCAGTCCAGTTGGGCTTGTGGAGGAGTAGGGGTCGGCTCCGGTGCGCACTATGATTTGACCGATATTGTACCCAATGTCAGTCTCATTCAGGTAGATCGACTCCACCGCATTCATGACGCTTTCGATATCTGAGACGGTGGCGGCTACAGAACTACCGTTCAGGTTGTAAAACTCGGTATCGGCATCGAACGCGACGTCCGCGAAACGGGTAACCAGGCGGCTCTGCTTCACACTGCCGGGGCCCCCGTGCAGGAAATGCGTAAATGGCTCCTCATCGGCACCGCAGGCCCAATCCCCTGGCAGAATATCACTGCTGCGATACACCACATGGAGATTAGAGCCTACATTGGCTGCGGCGTCGGATAGTGGCTGTACGGCCCAGATTTCACCGGACATCTGGATCCAGGCCTTGAGCTGGCCCGTTTCACTCAGGGATGCTGCAACACTGGCATCCTTGACTCCCCTCAAACTGCCTTGATAAGTGCGTATGGGCGGCGCTGCCACTTGGCGTTTTACGCCGTTACCGTCGACCGTGTATACCTCCAGGTCGGGGCTGCGCACCGAGTGGGGAGACAGCAACATCTGTACTGGCCTGCCGTCCAATATCAGGTCCACACGCAAATCCGCCGCCCCCGAGCGAGCATCTGAACTGACTTCGGTTCCGATGCGCTGGACACTGTACTGATCGAGGTTCAGGTTTACTTTCAAGGTTTCGGACACCGCTGCTTCGAGTTCAGCCTGCACACTTTGCTCGAGCCCCGCCTGTGCAAAGGCGATACTGCTGAAAGCGCCGATTGTTACCAGTGCTATGTATCTTGCCATTTTTATACTTGCTTTTAGCATTTTAATTCCCTCCATATCTTTTGTATTAGTGTTGTTTAAAGCAATTTTTAACTTCTCCCTCCATGAAGCGGACTAGGGGACCAATGGCACAAAGGCCTGACATGACCTGCGACTTCACTATCAACTGCGCAAGAGAACGCCGAATTTCTTCCCGAACTGAATAGGAGCCGCTGCTGCTGTGACTGAGCAAGGCATTTGGAGTTGTCGTGCTTTGCGGGTCGAGGTCGGTTGCGTCACTCACCGGAAGTGAGCACTCGGAACTGGCCTCTGTAAGCGGAGGATAAAACAGGGCCGTTCCATAGCCATCGACTGCCAAGTCGGATCTCTCGTACCATTTTAAATTTTTAATGTCAACGAACGATCTGAAAATTTAAAAAGCTGACGGGCTAATTACTTTTAAGCAGCAAACAGGCGCCATTAACAAAAAAAATTCCAAATGTTTATTGCCAGCTGATAGTGGAGTGGCAGAGCGTTCGCAGCTATTGATGGAGACGTTGGCCCCAGCCAAATGGGAAGTTTTCATTCGTGACTACGCTGTGGGTCGATATGAAAAGACATGGGGGTTTTATGTTTGTTCAATTTCGGGGCAAGTCAGCATAGAAAAATTTTTATTATTGGCAGAGTAATATCCAATACGGGAGTTTGCTCAGTCGATTGATGTGGGAGGCACATGCAAAAAAATATGGACGATTCAGAGTAGGGCTGTTGCCGGTTCTGACAATAATCATTGTACTTTTGGCAGACAGTAGTTGCTGGCGAATCATGTAGTGAGAGGAGGGGGAAAAGCCTTATTTGGGTGCATAGCAAAAGGCTGTTACGCACCTGGCAGCCGCCAAATAGGCTTATTCATCAGAAATGACGGGGACTGAACGGTCAACTGGACAATGAACCAATGACTTTTCAGTCATTAAAAGCTGGTAAGTGAGGTAGCCTAAAGTCCTCATAAATAAGTAGGAGATAGAAGGAAATAAGAGCGGCCCTAGTCGAATAATTTTTGCAATTTGGGAAAGATTGGCGCGGAAATTATCGCAAAAAATAGAATTTTCATTTATTAAAAAATCCGTTAGCGCTATTCTGGCGCAGTAAACTTTAAGTAATAAAAAATTTATAAGGAGAGGCGGTTGCAGGGCTGATTATTGTGCCATTCGTGGGCAGCCGTGATTGATATTGTAACTTGCTCTATTTCAGCTTTACCTTGTTTCGGAAGCAGGCTCTGAAGATCGAATAGAGCATCAGCACTAACACTTGGGCCCAACAGGCAAGGATTAGCAGTCGGCAGTGAATATATGAAAGACCCCGCCACTAATAAGGATTTATTCGCAAATACCAACAATGACTCCAGCAATACCGTCTGAAGGACCGGAATTTTTATCGTAACCGGGTCGTAAAGAAGCGCAAAAAGCCCTCTTTAACGCACCCTATTAACCTGAATTCGCCATTGTTCATAGAAGGGGGTCGCTTTTGTCTGAGGATATCTACCGCGTGTTGAAAGCGTGCGCCGAAGATCCTGAGCGGAATCCTTCGGTACTACCGCTAGTTGTCCCCGGATGTGCGATTTTTACTCAAATCGAGGGCCTGCCTGATCTATGAGAGAAAATTGTGAAAGGGTTATTACTAACTGGGTGGACGAATACGGTTCTGGTCTGCGCCGCTACTTTGCCCCGCGGGTGAATATCGCTGATGTGGATGACTTGGTGCAGGAGGTTTTCTTTCACTTGCATCTACACATAAGGCAGCGTGAGACAAAGATCAACAATCCACAGAGTTATATCTTTACCATTGCCAGGAACCTATTGGTCAGTCGCAGTCGCTATAATAAGGCACGTCGTGGAAGTTTTCACGATTCACTGGAATGTGAAATGGAAACACCGGACTCTATTTCACCGGAACGTGCTGTGATTGGCATGCAGGAATATCACCGTGCAGTGAAGGCGATTGTAGGTTTGCCACCACGCGCACGTACAGCTTTTGAATTTCACCGCTTCGAGGAGATGACCTATCAGGACATCGCCGAACGTATGAATATCTCCAAAGAGTCCGTAAAAGAATTGATTCAACGCGCTTTGATACGGATCAGGAGTGCTATGGAAGATGAAGTTCAGTCCAAGAAAACAGATAATCATGTTCCCATATCCGCGTTAAGTGGAACTGCTGATTAATGCTTAATTTATCTTTGGTTTATTAGAAATCACATTAATATTATGGGCACCACGCAAATCGAAGAAGCTATTTGTAAGCATAAAACAATAAGCCCTGACAGACAGGTTTGGGGGATTCTACCGGAGGATTGGCGAAGAAAATCTGCTGAACGATATGAAAACTGCTATTCGATCGGATGCTTTGGTCGATGCAATAGAGCCTTTTACGCTAATCTACGGGTGCTGGTAGTCATTAGCAGGTTGTTGAAAAAGGTATCCTGCCTGTTTCAAAACACGAAAAGAGAAAAATGTAATTTTCACTTTTCTCTCAAAATCAGAGACTTTGGCATCGTCGATTTTGCCGGAACATCCATATTCCTGTACCAGGCGTCGAAATTCTTCGAATTTCAACAGCCTGCTAGGATAATAGTCTGAAAGTCAACCGGGAAATTATTATTGACGCCATCACCAGTAATGCACCAAGCGCTACCAAGAACAGGAGGAGGAAATGTGATCTGGATCTGCGTTACACCACGAGTGGCGTTTAGTGTTATTCGGTACAAGGACTCAGATTGCTGGGAGCATAAAAAAGACGAAGCTGATTCACCATATCACGACCACATCTGCTGATGTTTACGAGTGAGTTGTACTTGGGGAACGCTGCACGATCGGTGGCGATATTTATGCCTGGAGTGATTTAGTTTATGTAGGTAAGTGCGAACGTCAAGGTCAAATGCGTGCCAATGCGTAGCATAACTTTCTGGATGAAGCGAAAGCTTGTTCACCACGATGTGATACAAAGCATAGACGAAGAACGCGCATCACCCCTTTGCATCCTGTGCATTGGTGAACTCTGTCATACTGAAATGGCGCTACTGGGGCAAAACCTGTGTGGCATGAAACCCATATTTCGCCTGCCGCATAGCCACTGCGCAGTAATTCCCAGATTTGATTGGTTGATAAGGCTTCAATAGAGGTAAAAGTGGACGATAAAGGTGGAATAATTCGAAGAATTTGTTGATTCTATGCTCATGCAGCTTAGTTATACTGATCTCGATTAATTAGTTATTAGAGGATACCCGTTCAGCAGTTAATAAAGAATTTGGCGACATAATTTATGCATAACCTGCCAAAAATTGCTGTTTTGTAATAAAGCTTAAAAAACTGTTGTACTATGAACAGCCTATTCTTTGTTAGATCCTATCGTTGGAAAAATGACTAACAAGGGTAGCCTATAACTACTAAACTAGACAATCCAATAATAAAGGGGACTTCCTATATGATTTGCTCTAAATTTAGTAAAGGCCTGCTTGCAATGGCCATTAGTGGCCTGGTATCAACCACGGCTGTCTCAGAGGACTATACGACTGGAACATTGCGGGGATCGGTCCAAGATCAGTCTGGCAGCCCAGTCGCAAATGCGGAAGTGTTGATAACATCTGATAAGGGTGTTCGCCGTACGACTATTACGGATAGCGAAGGCAGTCTCCGTATTCCGCAGCTGCCAGTAGGCCAATATAAAATCTCTATTTCTCAAGATGGATACAATGCACTAACTGCTGAAAATGTTGCCATTCAAATTGGTAAGGCTGCCGCTTATACATTTACTATGGAATCCCTTGATAACACTATTGAGGAAGTTTACGTAACAGGTGTTAAACAGGGATCTTGGGACTTTAATTCAACTACTACTGGAATAACGGTGGATGTCGGTGAGATTTTTGCACGCACGCCGATTGCCCGTGATGCAACCTCAGTAGCATTATTGGCGCCAGGAACAAGTTCTGGTGACTCCGCATTCTCTACAGGTGTATACGGTGGATCCGGAAATGTCGCCTCCTTTGCAGGTTCCTCTGTTGGTGAGAATGTATACTATGTAAATGGTATGAATATCACGAATTTCCGAAATTTCGTTGGGGGATCGACCATTCCTTTTGAACTTTTTGATCAAATTGAAGTTAAAACGGGTGGTTACCAGGCAGAGTTTGGCCGCTCAACTGGGGGAGTGTTAAATGCGGTAACTAAATCTGGTTCAAATGATTTTCATTTTGGGGCAAATATGTTTTATGAACCAGAAAGTTTTTATGAAACATCCCCGGCGACCTATACCTCAGCGAACCAACATGATGAACGCAGTAAAGCAGATTACAATATCTGGGCTTCTGGGGCTATCATTGAGGATAAATTGTTTTTCTTCGGACTGTATAATCCTCGTGATATTCGCTCCTTCGACTGTTTTACCGGTAGTTGTGAAGAGGAGACTCAGACTGATCCATTCTATGCAGTTAAGTTAGACTATGTTCCCCTTGAGGGGCATCGTTTCGAATATACATTATTTTCAGATGATCAGACACGTAACGTAAAGACTTGGCGTTTTACTGATGCAGGCAACGACCGTATAGGAAGTGCCAGTTTGCTTGGTAGCGCACCGCTCACGGAGCTACAAGGTGAGCGCCTAGTAGACAGCAAGTATGTGAATGGCGGTGAAAATCAAATTTTCAAGTATACTGCTGCGCTAGCGGATTGGGTAACTATTTCGGCGCTGTATGGAGAAAACCAATATAGTCGTGAAAACTTTTCGGATTCAGAGCCTCCATTACTTCGTGATAGACGCAGTAGCACGCCTGGTATCAATGGGAGTACTTTCGATATTGGGTCCTGGTCTGTAGGTCTATTGGAGCGTGGTGAAGATGAGCGTAAAAATTATCGCTTTGACGCAGATTTTTATTTTGATGCTATGGGTGAACACCATATTCGCGTAGGAATGGATAAAGAGGACTTGAGTTCCAGTACCGAGGCCCATTACTCTGGTAATCTACGAGCGCGACTAGAATATAATGATGCTTATACCTCCGGCATGCGTTGGCGTACTCGCCAATATTATAATGAGGGGGCGTTCAATACTATTCAAACAGCTTTCTATTTACAGGATAGTTGGCAAGTGCTTGATAATCTGATTCTCAACTTGGGGATTAGAAATGAGACTTTCGATAACAGAAATATCGAAGGTGACACGTATGTAGAAATAAAGAATCAGTTAGCTCCAAGGCTAGGATTTTCCTGGGATCCATTCCGGGATGGAAATACCAGAGTCTTCGGTAGTTATGGTCATTATTATTTACCTATAGCTTCCAACACTAATATGAGATTAGCAGGTCGGGAAACCTATTTCCAGGAGTATTTTGAAGCAGTTGACGCTGATGGCGATGGTGAGCCGGATTACGATGCAAACGGATTTCCTGTATTTGGTGCAGTGGAGCCAAGGCTCTATTTCGCCGATGGCACAATGCCTTTCGGCGATGCTACACACGACGCGGATCTTGACCCATTTTATCAGTCCGAATATATTCTAGGTTTTGAGCACACCTTCTTTGATGAGTGGACTTTTGGCATGCGATATATTCATCGTAATCTTGAAGGTCTGATTGAGGATGTAGCTATTGATGCTGCTGTCATCGAGTGGGCCAATGAAAATGGCTATGGAGACGATCCCGCTTTAGAAACCTACTCTGGGTTTCACCAGTATGTACTAATAAACCCTGGGAAAGATGTGCGTGTTGCATTAGTCGAAGATTTTGGTAACGACGGAATAATTGATTGGGCTGATTTATCTGCCGAGCAACTCGGATATCCGGAAGGAGAGAGAACTTATGATGCAATTGATCTGACTCTTGAACGGATCTGGGACGGTCAATGGTATTTGTCAGCTAATTATACCTGGTCTAAAAGTGAAGGAAATTACGAGGGCGCGGTTAAATCTGAAAACGGCCAAGACGATGCGGGTCTTACACAAGACTTTGATCAACCAGGCTTAACCGATGGTGCCTTTGGTCCATTACCAAATGATCGCCGGCACCGGTTGAAGGTACGGGGTGCCTATGCCATTAATGACCAACTGAGTATAGGCACAAATCTGAACGTTGAAGCTCCACGAAAAATGGGATGTGTAGGTGAACATCCGAGTGATTACTTCGCCTGGGCTTATGGGGCGGCTTCTTGGTACTGTGGAGGCGAACTGACTCCGCGAGGTTCTCAAATTGAAACCGACTGGAATAGCACAGTTGACCTTAGCCTGATGTGGTCTCCAGAACTTGGTGATATACTCGGTAATGGTGATCTAACTTTGCGTATGGATGTTTTTAATATTTTTAACTCCGATGCTGTTATCGATCGTCGTGAGTTTGGTGATGTTGGATTTTCTACAGATTTGCCTTTTGGTGGAACAGACTTACCCGAGCCTGACCTTGATTATGGAAAACCCACGAGATACCAAACACCTCGGCATGTGAGGCTTAGTGCTACTTATAATTTCTAGTATATTTAGACGCATGTAAAGTAGCTTAATTTAATTTATCAAAGCTGTGGCTGTGAAGTCGGCCACAGCTTTTTTGTTATAGAATTAAAATCAAAACTATAAATGCCTTTTGCGCTATTTATAAGGATATTATTTCTATTTTGGCAGATTATGCTAGTGATAAAAAATGTACAATCTTATTTCTGAATTTAATAAAGCTATAAAATTTCTTGAATCTGATGATTCAAATCAAGCTGAAAATATTTTACTGGAGCTCTACAGAAAGTCTCCAGGTAATAAGGGAATAGGGCGGGCATTGGGATTTGCCTATATGCAGTCTAATAAAATTGAGGAATTATTAAAACATTTATCTGAACTTGTAAAGGCAACAGACCAAGACCCAATATGCATACTCGACTATGCTAAGGCTCTTAGATTAAATAGAAACTATGACCAGGCTATTCAACAACTTACAGAAGTACTGGCAAGGGTTGAAACACTTACACCTGGTTGGTTTCTTTTGGGAGATATCTTGGTTGAACATGAAAGATTCGAACAGGCCTGTAAAGTTTATAGAAAGGCAGAATTACACGATCCATTCAGTATTCAAATAGAACAAGTTAAAAAGTGTCTTCAATCTTCAGATTCCACAAAGGCTAAACGTATTCTGACACATATTTTAGAGCAAGATCCAAAACATATTGAAGCACTATCTGGTATGGCAGTATTAGCCATGCAAGCAGGAAAGAATATACAAGCAGAAAAGTACTTCAACGAGATATTGACGAGAACGACCTATTGGCCGACTCTACTTTTGGGATTGTCTCAGCTTTTTTTAACGACTTCGCGGGCCGAAGCGGCTAGTGAAACGTTGCGAACTTTGCTTAAGGTAAATCCACAGTCAGTTATAGCCTGGAATATGCTTGGAGCTGCAAGAGAACTGTTAATGCAACATGAGCAAGCCATATCTGCCTACCAACAATCATTAAAAATAAATTCTAATCAGCCTCAAGTTAACGTATCTATTGGCAACGTATATCGAATTATAGGAAATCGCTATTTGTGTGAACAGTTTTATAAATATGCGCTTAAATATGCAGGTGCTAATGGTGAAGCTTACTGGGCCTTGAGTAATTTAAAAGATTATATTTTTTCTGAATATGAATTTAATTTAATGGAAAAGGAATTTTTTGCAGCCAATAAATCTCTTCATCAAGCAGCCCCATTATCCTTCGCTTTTGCAAAAGCAGTTGAAGATCGCAAACAATACCAAAAAGCTTTCACCTTATACAAACATGCTAACAACTTGCAAAAAATTTATTCTACATTTGACGTGGATACATATAATAAAGAAATTGATAGTTTAAAATGTATATTTGACAAAGAATTTATTTTTAGAAATAAAAGAAACAAAATTTTTCAAGTTAATCCAATTTTCATTGTTGGAATGCCCAGGTCAGGGTCAACACTTATCGAACAGATGCTTTCTAATCACTCTAAGATAGATGCTACGATGGAGTTGCCTTTTATTGGACAATATGTAAAAGAAATTAATGAAAAACTATCAAGTATTGGTGAATATCCGGAATCCCTACGTTATATAGAGCCAGATTTGTTTGATGATATGCTTGTTCGTTACGTCAAGGATTCTAAAGTATATACTAATGGCGCATTATATTTTATTGATAAAATGTCAAGTAATTTTGCACATGTAGGCCTAATAAAAATCTTGTTTCCATCAGCCAAGATAATTGACATGAGAAGACATCCAATGGATACTTGCTTGAGTATCTTCAAGCAGCGATTTATTCAGGGCCATTCCTATAGCTATGATCTTAATGATATAGCATGTTATTATATCGGGTACTGTTCGTTGATGAGCCATTGGCGTAATATATTCCAAGAACAAATCCAAACTGTATACTATGAAAATCTTGTCCACAGGCCAAATCATTCTATAAGAAACTTATTATTTCAGATCGGTTTGGATTTCGATTCTGAATGTCTTTATCCACAAAACAATAAGCGGCCAATTCGAACTGCGAGTTCTGAACAAGTGAGAAAGGGCTTATATAAAGATGGTATTTCTTATTGGCGGAATTTTAATACGGAACTTAAAGGATTAAAGAGCCACCTTAATTATTACATACAAGAATATGAAGAACAGTTACAATTGGAATAAATTTTTCTGTGGTCGGCATGATATTTATTTAGTAAAAATCTGAAAAGTATTAATATTATTTATATAAAATTATGGATGTTAATTGTCTTGTAAAAAAAATATTAAATACGGTAGCTCATGGTGATCGAAAATATGCATTAACGTTACTTTATGGGCTAATAAATGATTGTAGGTTGACGGGTAAATCAAAGCTATCAGTTGCCCGCATTGCTATAATGTTAGGTGAATTTTCTATAGGAAAATATTTAGCATCAAGTTATATAAGTTCTGAAGAAACGTTTAAAGACAAAATAATTGAGGCACTTTCTTTACTTGCTGAGTGTGGCGACTATACTAGTGCATTAAAATATATTCAAACCAAAAAATGCATAGAAAATCAAACCACAAAAATTTTGCATTTTACTGGAGCTATCTTACAACAATTGGGGCAGTATAAAATTGCTGAAAAGTATTTAGTCAAAGCACTCGACGCTTGTGATTCGTTAAATGGACCGACTTGGTTAACTTTATCAGCACAAATAGATTTTTCAAATAACGAATTATTTTTTGAAAAAATTATTAATTCAGAAAACAAAATTAAAAAATTAAATAATGAACATCAGGCTTCATATTTTTACGCCCTTGGAAAAGCATTATTAGACCGAAATCAATTTGATTCCGCATTTAATAAATTTAATGTAGCCTCAAAGTTGTCTAATAAATTAGTTCCTATTAAAAAGCAGAATGAGGCTGAATACATAGATAAGCTAATTTTAAATTATGCTGATAATACATTTCTTCCGGACTTCCAAGAAGTGTCAGTACCAAAAAATCCTATCTTCATAATTGGACTTCCTAGATCTGGGACTACTCTTCTTGAGCAAATTTTGGTAACCCACAATGAAATCAATACTGGAGGAGAGTTTGGCGGCATACGTATCGCGACTTTGCATCTCGGCAAAGCATCAGACATAAGCTCTCAAAGGATTAAACAACTGAATTCAACTAATACAAAATTAAGAACGATAACTCAAATATATACTCATGTAACTAAAGAAAGATTTAATTCTTATTGTGGAATTGTTGATAAGTCGATAAATAATATCTATTACTTGGGCATTATTGCGGCCGCTTTTCCAAAATCTCCGATTATTATGATAAAGAGAAATCCTGCTGATGTCGCATGGTCCTGCTTTCGCACCTGTTTCAATCAAGGTATGGCCTGGAGTAACTCTTTACATGATATCGCTGAACATTTCAATAATATTAATCGCTTAACGACTCATTGGCTAAACCTTATTGGAAATCGAGTCTTAGAAGTAAGCTATGAGAACCTGATCGTCGATCCTTTGAAAGAAATATCAGCTATTTTAATGGCATGTGGCCTTGAGATGGATAACAATGTACTCAGATTCTATGAAAATAATAGGGTTATAACAACCTCTAGTACTGTTCAGGTAAGAAAACCTCTTTATACTTCTTCAATTGCATCACATGAATCTGTAGCACATAGAATGCATGATTTTTTTAATGTATATAAGGGGTGAAATACATATACCGTGATTTCGGATAATAAGTTCAATTGGATAAGTTGAGGCGGCAGCTGGTAGGCTCGCACTTCTTCCAACTACGAGGTGAAGCGGTGGTGAGTTGCCGCCAGCTGAACAAAGAAGAAAGATACCAGATTTACGTATTATTAAACGCAGAGCATAATCAGAGGAAGCTTGCGGATTTGTTGAAATGCTCACGTTCAACGATCAGTCGGAAATTGAAGCGAAATAGTGGCTTGATAAGTTATAGGTCAGCTCAGGCACAGCGCTTCAGTGATACTCGAAGAACAGCGGCTCACAAGGAAGTCACGGATGAAGAGGTGCAAGCGGTGATGAATAGACTCAACGATCGTCCGAGAAAGACGAGGGGTTGTCGATCGCCAAACGAACTATTGATGGGGCAGCGAGCAGATTTACTCGCTGCGTATCGAAATTGCAGTTATTACTTGAAACCGCGATCAATTATTTCTGCCCTATCCCGAAGTAAGTTAACTATTTCCGATCGTCATTCTTATAAGGGTTTTATCTTTTTTGAAAAAATGATGGTATAGTGCTGCTGCTACATGTGCCAAGATCAGAAGCCATACAATCCATTCACCAAATAGGTTTGTATGGATGAAATCAATTGGCTGTTCAAATTCTTCGAAAGAAATTCCCATTCCTTGAGTCACTAGAACCTCATACAGCTTGGTGGTTTCAAACTTTGGTATATCGAACAGGAAGAAATATTCTGTATCTACGGAGGTGCCTATATATCCTGTAATAGGCATAATAATCATGATCGCATATAAGGCATAATGGCCGACGTGGGCAGCCAGGTGTTCAAGCCTGGTGCCCGGCTCTAAATCCGGAGTTTTGTTAGTTATACGCCAAAGAATTCTTAGGGCTATAAAAGCTGCTAAGGTTATGCCAATTGACAGGTGGAGCTGAAGTGCAATCCAGTTTTCCGGGGTTTCTTCCGCTGTAAACCAGTGCCGGTAATAGACGCTCACATAGGAACCAAGAAAAAATATAGCGATTGTCCAGTGTAACCACTTCGCAATCGAACCGTAACTATTTGCTGTGTTTCTAGTGTCCATTAAATCCTCCTTGATTTTAAAGTACTGTCACAACTACATAAAAACTACCGTTGTTGATATATTACTATTTGGCTATTTAATTTGATTTTAGAATGGCTCGCTCTAATAGGAAAAAAAGGTCCTCAAAATCTTTTTTTATGTTTTTATTGCCCCATTCATCGGAATGAATGGGATGGTGGTAGCGATAGGTGGCATGAAACAGACATCTGGCTGTGATAGCACAATCTTTTATTTCGAAGGAGCCATCTTCTACGCCATCTAAAAGTATTTTTTCCACTTGCTGTATCATCAGTTCTAGATGTTCGAATATAATATGCTTGGGAATAGTTTGCGCAAGTAAAGCATAAGATGCAAACATTTCAGGATCTTCAGTGGCTTTTTCTCGCTTTATATCCATCAGCGCTTTAAACCAATCGTGCAGTCGTTTCTTTGGGCTGGAGGTTTTATTTGAAATTTCTGACAACGGTACCATGGCTCTCTCCAGCCAGCGGCTGGTGATGGCCTCGTGAAGTGCGGATTTTGTATCGAAATGTCTATAGACAGCGCCATGACTGACGTTTAGTGAGCGGGCGATGTCCACGACAGTAATTTTTCGCGGCCCAAACTTTCGTAACACATCTTCAGCAGCATCTAATATTTTTTCCCGTGTAAGTATTTTTTTAGCCATTTCAAACTATTTCCGAATCGCCTTTTCACATAAGTCCCAATCGATTTGGGTTGGCAGTTGATAATTCCAGTAGGGCGTCTGACGATCTGTAAATGAATAGAGGGCTCCCGCAAAACTGCTTCCTCTAATCAGATATCTATCAGCGGGCGCTATGGATCGATGGCCAGGATATCCCTTGCCAGCCGACTGAATAAGTGTTTTAGGCCATAGTTCAGATATGGTCGCGGGATATTGTGTGGTTTATTGGTCACTAGGGCTCTCTTTTCGATTTGTTTTGCTGCGGTGCTTAATTTAGTGGTCAGGGCTCCTGAACACAAATCAACAGGTGCCGGCCCTGGGCTGGCTTTGATCGGTATTTCCAGGGGCTGCCGGAGTGCCTGCTCCTATGTCGGCGCCTCCGCTTCGAAACTGGGACTGCCTCATTCATTGCGGGCAGACACTTGCTTCATCCCTTCAGAAGCCCCTCCTTGACCGGCAAACAAGTAACAAGTATTGTTAATTGTCACTCCAATGTCAATCGGATACACTGCATTGAGTGATCGGCGCGGCAGCTGCCGGCGTAGGCTGTTGCTGAGTCCGCCTTACAGAGTGAACGGAGTAAGTTAATGTCTATTGATCTCACGGCCAGAGCCCCTGCTTCCAGCGGTGCTGGCCGCCTTCTCGCCTGTATCCTTGGCCAGAAGAGAAAAAATCGACGCTGCCCCGGGATGCCGCGCCTCCAAGGCAAGAGGGCACTTGTTACCGGGGGAGCCGCGGGTGTGGGCGAGTATGTTTCGCGGGGACTGCTGGAGCGTGGAGCCGAGGTGATTACCCTGGCCCGGGGTCTTTCACAGAGTAGCGGTACGATACCGGGGGCTGAAGCCCTGAGCACGGACCTGGCGGATCCCGCTAGTATCATCACCGCCGTTGATAGCTTGGGCGATATGCCCTTTGACCTGGTGATATGCAATGCTGGTCTGGTGTTGCAAAGCCCTGAGTCCACGGTAACCGGGGTGGAAAAGACTTTTGGCGTCAATGTTCTGGGCCACCACCTGTTGTACCGGCTGCTGATCGAGCGGGATTTATTGACAAAAAACGCCAGGGTCGTATTGACCACCGGTGAGGCTTATGTCATGGCAGAGGATTGCTCTGCTGATGCTTTCTTTGATTCCACACAGAAAGCCTATGCCCGCAGTAAACTGGGGAACCTCTGGCAGGTTGCAGAATTGAAAAACCGCTATCCGCAGCTTCATCCGATCGCTGTTCATCCGGGTGTGGTCGCGAGTGGCCTCGGTGGGTCCAAAACCGGCTTTCTGGCTCGCTTGAGAAGTTTACTACTGATCTCCGAGGAGGCTGGTGCTCAAGCTTCGCTGATAGGTGCGACTCAGGATCTGCCCCGTGGTGCTTACTGGCATAACACCCTGGGCCTTGTGGAGTTTCGAGCGGACGACCCGGCCCTCGATGCCAAGGGCTCAGCACACCTTTGGAATCAGCTGGAGACCCTTGCGGCTCCTTTTCTGGCTCAATCTGAGCGGACTGCCTCCTCGACAAAAGTATTACGAAGCAGGTCCTGCTGATATGAAAATAATTGTGATTCCAGTGGCTGTCATTCTATTGGCGCTTGCTATCTTACTGGTCTCGTGTGCCACGAATTATGCGGATAAGAGAAATAGGTCTCCGAATTTCCAGGGTGGTGCATTCAAAAATACAAATCCCATCGAAATGCATTCTTTCTGGAAAATAGCATGGACGGCTCTGACTACTGATATTGACCGAGCTGCCTGGCCCAAATGGGTTGATACCAAGGCTGATAATGCTCCCCGAGCACTGGTTCGCGACGGTGATATTCGTATCACTTTTATCAATCACGCGACCTTTCTTATTCAGGCAGGGGGTTTCAATATATTGACCGATCCGGTTTTTTCACAGCGAACCAGCCCCGTTTCTTTTGCCGGGCCGAAGCGCGTTCACAAGCCGGGTATAGAGATGGACGAATTGCCCTCTGTGGATGTCATTATCATCAGCCATGATCACTATGACCACTTGGATTTGGGTTCGGTTAACCAGTTGATGAAAAGAGACAACCCCAGGGTATACCTGGGGCTTGGTGTCGGGCGTCGCCTGGCAGCTTCTGGAAATGTGGTTGAGATGGACTGGTGGGAAAGTGCTCAGGTTGCAGAGAACTTCGAGCTCTGGTTCCTGGACGTGCAGCATTTTTCCGGCCGGTCACTAACGGATCGAAACTCGACGCTATGGGGCGGCTTTCTTTTGCAGCTTGGGGGCAAGAAAATCTATTTTGGCGGTGACAGCGGTTATGCCGACCACTACAAACGTACCTATGAGCGTTTTGGCCCAGTGGACATCGCGTTTCTGCCCATAGGGGCTTATGCCCCCAGAAGCATGTTCAAGCCGGTCCACCTGGATCCTTTTGAGGCGGTGCAGGCACATATCGATTTACAGGCTGATCTATCGATCGGTATGCATTACGGAACCTTTCAGATCAGCGCGGAATCCCGCTCGGAGCCTATTGAGCTGCTTGAGCAGGCCAAGCGACAAGCTAATGTGGATTCCTCAGCCTTTATAACCCTGGAGGTTGGGGTGCCGTTTGAATTAACCACCAGTAACGAAGCCGTGGCAGTAAGTTTCTGATGATTACTTTTGGTTAATGTTCTCCTGTGAGACGAGGTCAGGGAGAGAGATGCGGGACCATCGGCAAGGTACTGATATCGATAGGCCTTGCTGGAAAGTTTGGCTCAATCCACTTGGTAATTGGTACTACCAGTTGTATTCACTCTGTGCTTACTCACAAGAAATAGTTTCCATATGACCGAAACTGCCGCTGGATGTATGTGTTGGGAGTGGGAGGGCTCTGATCTGCTGGAGGTCGCGCAGTTCAACCCGGATTTTTCCCACCGGCTCAGATGCTGTGTTTATAATCGAGGGGAGAGACAATGACAGACATAGATACGGATAAAGCTATGCGTTTTCTCATATTCATGGTTTTAGGGTTGATGGGACTGTCGACAGGATGCTCCTCGCCGTCACCACAGACACTGGTGCAGTCAGCTATTGCGGGTACGCACCTGGGCTGGCAGCAGGCGCCGGAAAACCAGTTGTCCTTCTCATTGGCCACAGCGACGGGTATTGCGCGTGTGGCGCTTCGTCCTCTGCCACCGAATCTGGAGGTGCTCACTCTCAGTCTGCCGGGTATGGATGCGGTTGAAGGTGTGCAATGGCGGGGAGAGGACGGCAATGAGGCGATGCTGCTGAATAACGGTCGCGGTGAGGACGGGGTGCTTTTGCAACAGCTCCGCCGGGGATTTCGTTTGCAGATTTCGGGCGCGGCGTTGGAATTGGTGCGTGGGGGAGGCCAGCTCACCGTAATCGACCGCTATCGCAACTGAATATTATTAGTGTCAACAGGCCCTAACCCGACAACTCAAGAAGTTGTCGCGTTAATCACGGGCCGGGGATACGTCGCTGTCCCCCTGTGCGAACTCCAGCTGCTTTGGTCTGATCAGGTATAGTTTTGGCCAGAACTTCCCGGTTACCCAGAGCCCTTTGCGTTGTTCATCCCAGGCTATGCCATTGGCCACTACGTCCGGATGCCTGGACGGAGGTGCCAGTGCGGAGATATCCAACTGGGCTCTGACCAGCCCCGTTTGAGGGTCTATGGCAATAATGCGGGTATCCTGCCAGATGTTGGCCCAGATCAGCCCCCGGGTAAACTCCAGTTCATTGAGTTGACTCCACTGCCGGCCGCCGCCGCGGACCTTCAGCCGGCGCTTGATAGCGAAGGTCTGCGGATCCCGGAATGTCAGCTCGTCGCTGCCATTGCTCATGATCAGGTCCCTGCCGTCACTGGTCAGACCCCAGCCTTCCCCCGCATAGTGGCGAACCCCCAGGGGGGTCAAATCCTCACGGCGGAACAGCAACAGTTCACCGGCCCGGTAGGTCAACAGATAGACCTTATTACCCAGTACCGTGAGACCCTCTGCGAAACGGTCCTCAGCCAGCCACTTGCGTCTTAGGGGATTGGCGGTGGGGTCGGTATACTCGGCAATCCAGGAACGGCCGTAGAGGCCACTGCTCTCCCACCAGCGTGCGCCATCGAAAAACAGGCCCTGGGTAAAATGATCGGCCGGGCGGTTGCGCTCGGCGATGATCTCGAAAGGGGTATCAGTCAGACCGCTGTCGGCCCAGGCCGCCGCGACCTGCAGTCCCAGCAGGGCGAGCAGCGCACAGCGCAGATTATTGAACCCGGAGAAAAGTAGGCGCGATGACCCGAATAAAGACATTTATTACCCTGACGTTGCTGGGGGGGCTGGCGGTGGTGCTGCCCATTGCCATTTTCATTCTGCTGTTCCAATGGCTGTTTGGCCAGGTCAGTGAACTGGTTGCACCCGCGGTTCACTGGCTGGAATCCCACAGCCGGGTCAAGGATACCTTTGCCCGGCTGCTGGTGATAGTGCTGATCCTGGGGGGATGCTTCGCCATCGGTTTGCTGGTCAAGACCGGTACAGGCCGCTGGCTGCACAGGCACATGGATCACTGGCTGGGCCGGCTGGCGCCGGGATACAGCACTATCAGAGAGCTGGTGGTGCAGTTTATCGGCGGTTCTGGCGACAGTGTGCTGTCCGGGCCAGTGGCGCGGGTCAGGATTTTGGGTGCCGACAATCCCCTGTCGGTGACGGCGATAGTCACTTCGCGCCACGAGAATGGCGATTTCACCGTCTATGTACCCACGGCGCCGGTGCCAACCTCCGGTTTTGTCTATCACGTCAGCGCCGACTGTGTGGAAATATTGCCGCAGGTCACGGTGGAGGCGGCAATGAAGTCGGTGATTGCTTGCGGCGCCGGCAGTAATCTTTTATTGAAACCGGGTCGCGAATCAGGCGTGTAGCTGCTTGATTTGTCGTGGAGGGCTTTTCAACAAACCGCCAGACCTCAGGACCTGTGTCTGCCCAGCGCGCGCACGGCGAAACGCGCCGGGTGGAGGGCCTTGACCAGTGCGCTGTCCACCGGCGGCGCACCGCCATCGATCCACGCTGCCACCAGTTCCGCCGCCAGTGGTGCGTAGGTAAAACCGCGGGAACCCAGGCCGGCGAGAACGAATAGCCCGCGCTGATAGTGGGTGCGGGTGGGGATCAGGGCTTTGCGGTTTTGGCGCAGGTGGGCATAGGTTTCGGCCAGCGCTTCCCAGTCCGGCACCGGGCCGGCGATAGGCAGGTAGTCCGGGGTCGCCGCGCGCACCGCGGCGCGACCGGTAACTTCCCGCCCGGTGAGTTCGGTGGCCAGGTCCGGGTGCAGCCCTTTCAGCACGGCGAGGTTTTCCCCGTGTTCCGTCTGGCGCAGGTCGGTGGAGCTGTCTTTGAGTTTGAAGGTGGCGCCAAAACTCTGCCGGCCACGATAGGCGGGAGTTAGGTAGCCGTCCGCGCACAGGACTATGTGCACCTCGGCTGCGGCTGCGTCGGCAATACTGACCTGGCCGCGAATGGGCTGCAGTGGCAGCGGGGCTGTCTGGTGCAGCTGGCGCAGACCGGTGGCACTGCAGACGATCACCGCATCCCAACCACTGGTCCCCTGGTCGGTTTCCAGGTTCCAGGTGTCGCCGCTCTGTGCCAGGGACTGAACGCTGGTGTTGCAGTGTACCCGCACCTTGTCGTGCTGCAGCAGCTGGCCACACAGGATACGCGGTTGCAACCAGCCGCACTTGGGGAAAAACAGCCCCGGACAGCCCAGTTCAATACCTGCCAGTGCACTGGCTTCGAGGGTGCTCACCGGTCTCGCCAGTGTCTGCCCCCGATAGGCAGCGAGCCGCTCAGCAACCTGCCGCTGCAATATTTGTTCACGGTCGCTGCGGCCCAGTTGCAGCAGCCCGCAGCTATGCAGGGCGGTGGGGCAGCGGTCGCGGTAGTAGCGCTGGGCGAACATCAGCGCGTGCAGATTGAAGTCGCCGTTGGGGCCTGGCTGCGGCGACAGCTTGGCATACAGAATACCCTGTTCATTGCCCGAGGCCCCGTGCCCGGGTTGGGGGCCGCACTCGAAGACTTCCACCCTGCAGCCGCGTTCTGCCAGGGCGCGGGCGCAGGCGGCACCTGCAATCCCGGCGCCGACCACGGCTACTTTTATTCCACTGCCCAGGGGCGGGTAGTCCGGCTGGTGCCATGGAGTGTTGCTGAAGGGCTCTCCCGGCGGCTTTTCCCCGGCTTTCAGCTGGCCGCGCAACATGTCCCGTTTGCGGCCAAATCCCGCTACTTTCTGTACCGCGAAACCCGTATCCTGCAGGCCGCGTTTAACCGAGCCGGCGCTGGTGAAGGTGGCAAAACTGGCCCCGGGTTTGCTGAGTTCAGCGATTTGGCGGAACAGCTCCGGGGTCCACATGGCGGGATTTTTGGCCGGCGCGAAACCGTCCAGAAACCAGGCATCGACAGAGGCGTCGTAGGCCGGGTGTTCGGTGCGCAGGGCGACGAAGGCCGCGCTGGCGTCGCCGATGACGAGGGTCAGGCTGATGCTGTCGAAGTGTAAACGGTGTACTCCGGGAGCCAGCAGGGGGGGATACTGCTCGCGCAGGCGGTCGGCGTACTCCTGCAGCTGTGGCCAGAGGTCCAAAGCGCGGTCCAGATCCCGCGGGTGCAGAGGATATTTTTCCACCGAGACGAAGTGCAGGCGAGCATCGGCGGGCGCCGTTTCATGCCACAGGGCGCAAGCGGCGAGGAAGTTCAGCCCGGTGCCAAACCCGGTTTCGCCGATGGTGAATGTGGCCCCGCCGGCCAACGAGCGCCAGCGCGCGGGCAGGTCATTTTGCTGTAAAAAGACATAGCGGGTCTCCGCCAGGCCGGAAGCACTGGAGAAGTAGACATCGCCAAAGGTGCGGGATACCGGCTGGCTGTCTTGGCGCCACTCCACTTGCGCCTGGCGGTCGTCGCTGTTCACTGCCGCAGACCAAACTCTGCCATGACCTGCGCGCACCAGCGGGAGATACGCGCATCGCTCAGCTCAAATTCGTTTTCCTCGTCCAGGGCCAGTCCCACAAAGTGGCCGCCGTCCTCAGTCAGTCCCTTGGACTCTTCAAATTGATAATCCTCCGCGGGCCAGTAGCCCACGGCTCTGGCTCCCAGCGCAACCACTTGTGCGTGCAGATAGCCCAGGGCGTCCTGGAACCACTGCGGATAGCCTTCCTGGTCCCCGAGGCCATAGAGGGCCACGGTTTTGCCGCGTAGGTCGAGCCCGGCCAGGTCTTCCCAGATGGATTCCCAGTCCTCCTGTAGTTCGCCATAGTCCCAGGTAGGTATGCCGAGGATCAGGAAGTCGTACTGCAGGACGAGGGAGATGGGGTCCGTGGCGACATTGTGGAGCTGGATCCACTCGGGGCCTATGCACTGGCGAATCTTTTCCGCCGCCATTTCCGTGTAGCAGGTGCTGGAGCCGTAAAAGAGTCCTATCCGGGCGCTGTTCATGGTCACTGCTATCCGGCGCCGTGGAAGCCGAGCTGCCGCCAGGCTTCGTAAACCACCACTGCGGCGGCGTTGGCCAGGTTGATGCTGCGGCTGTGCGGCCGCATGGGAATGCGCAGGGTATGCGCCGGCCCGGTGCGGGCGATAAACTCCGCCGGCAGGCCCCGGGTTTCAGGCCCGAAGACGATGGCGTCATCCCCCCGGAAGCGAAAATCGGTGTGGCTGCGGCTGCCTTTGGTGGAGAGGGCCACTATTCTGGCGGGCTGCTCCGAGTCCAGGAACGCCTGCCAGTCCCGGTGCCGCACCACCCGGCTGTACTCACTGTAGTCCAGGCCGGCGCGCCGCAGGCGCTTGTCGTCCATGGCAAAACCCAGCGGTTCGATCAGGTGCAGCCCGGCCCCGGTGTTGGCGCACAGGCGGATGATGTTGCCGGTATTGGGGGCTATTTCCGGTTGGTAGAGAACAATCTTGAACATTGCCTGGGAAGTGTACAAAGCGGGGCGCTGAGCCATAATTTGGAGCGGCACCGGGGGATGGAACCCGGTTAGCCAGGGCGCCTATTATTCCACAGTTGCGCTACTCAGTCAGTATGTTCATCTGCGGCCAGGTCACAGTCGATGTCCACTCCCAACTCATCGGCGATTTCATCCAGTTCGTCGCGCAGGCCGTCCAGGTCCGTATCCTTTGCGACGCGGATTCTGCACTGGGCGGTGAACAGGGGTTCGCCACTCCAGGGCGTGCTGTCACAGGCGGTGTCCAGCTGCTCGACGTTGATCCGGCGCGCGGCCAGGGTGCGCGCGACTTCTCTGACGATACCGGGGCGGTCATTGCCCACCAGCCGAAGCTGCAGTGAGCGCATGGCGCTGGCGGGTACCGCTTGGGAATCCTCGATCACCAGCTTGTAGCCTTCGTCTGTCAGTGCGCCGAGGGCATCCTTCAGGCCCTGACAGGATTCGCTGGCGACGCTCACACGGAGAATACCGGCAAATTTCCCCGCAAATTGCGCCATGCGGCAGTCTTCCCAGTTGCCGCCATGGTCAGTCACGGCAGCGGAAAGCTTTTCCACTATGCCGGGTTTGTCATCGCTAATCAGGGAAATCACGAGATGCTGTTGCATGAAGTATTCCTTTGCTGCGGAGATGGGGGTTACACTGAGATGCATTGTAGTCACTGCTGGCGCAATTGATAACGGTTTCTCATGATCCCGCGGGTCTGTGCGCCGGCAGAGCAGCCAACAACTACGCGTAATTAATTACATTTTTGGTATCCACTGCCGGTTTGACCGAGCGCTTTGCGATGGAGAATGGTATGAAGGTGCATGCGGATCTGTGTCTCATTCCGATCGGCGTGGGGGTTTCGGTGGGGACCTACGTGGCCGAATGCCAGCGTATCCTGCGCGAGGCGGGCCTAAGCCACCGGATGCATGCCTATGGTACCAATATCGAAGGCGACTGGGATCAGGTGATGGCGGCGATCAAGCGCTGCCATGAGCGAGTGCATGAAATGGGCGCGCCGCGCATTACCACCAGCCTGAAATTGGGAACCAGAACTGACCGGGAGCAGTCCTTAGAGGATAAGCTCGATAGCGTCCGGGCACAGTTGGACCAATAACTTGTCTGTGAGCGCCCGCAGCCCGGACGTATCACCGGCAGGAGGCAACAGAGTTTTTCGACCGCTGGATTAAAAACGACAACTAGAGAGGAGAGTGTATGAGGACTAAACATTGGCTGGCGGCCTTTGCCGGCGTTGTCAGCGCCATAGCCTACGCCGGAGCAGTACAGGCTGAGGATCTCAAATCCGTCATCGACGGCAAGCAGCGTACAGAGGCCTATGCGGCCCGGGACCGCTACCGCCACCCGGAGGAAACGCTGAAGTTTCTGGGTATCAAACCGGATATGACGGTGGTGGAGATTACTCCCGGTGGTGGCTGGTATACAGAAATTCTCGCCCCCTACCTCAAGGAAGGCGGCCGTCTCTATGCGGCGCATTTTCCTGCGCAAAGCGAGTCCAATTACTACCGCCGTTCCCTGAAGGCATTCAAGGAAAAAATGGCGGCGGACGAGGATAGCTATAGTGAGGTGGTTCTGACGGAATTCAATCCCCGGGCCGGCGTCGAGATAGCGCCACAAGGCAGCGCGGATGCGGTGGTGACATTTCGCAATGTGCACAACTGGATGCGTCAAGAGGGCGATGTGGACAAGGCCTTCGCATCTTTCTACAAGGCGCTCAAGCCCGGCGGTATCCTCGGTGTGGTGGAGCACAGGGCGAAGCCGGGCACCAGCCAGGAGGGTATGATCGAGAGTGGTTATGTGACCCAGGACTATGTCATCAAGCTGGCCCAGAAAGCCGGTTTTGAGCTGGAGGCCACCAGTGAGGTCAACGCCAATCCCCAGGATACCGCCGACCACCCGCGCGGTGTATGGACGCTGCCGCCATCGCTGCGGCTGAAGGACCAGGACAAGGCCAAATATCTGGCGATCGGCGAGAGCGACAGAATGACGCTGCGTTTCCGCAAGCCTGAAAACTGAAATTGACCCATTTGGGGTTTGGCTTTCCGACGGCCCAGGTTAGAACCTGGGCCGTCATTGTTTTACAACAGCCTGTTTGTTCTGAACAGCGATCTTGAAGCCGTCAATCAAGCGTATAACCGCTTGATTGACGCGGACGGACATGGGTCGCAAACCCGGGTTGAGGAAAGCCAGGGGAGGCTTTTTCAACAATCTGTCAGGTTCCATAATATGATCATTCCTTTTACTGAACTGGCCCCCGATACCCTGCGCAACCTGTTGGAGGAGTACGCAACCCGGGAGGGCACCGAGTATGGGGAGCGCGAGATCGGTCTCGACCAAAAGGTGACGAGCCTACGCTGCCAGTTGGAATCCGGTGAGGTGGTGATCTGGTTCGAGCCGGGCGAGGAGTCCGTCAATCTGGTGCTGGCGCGGGAGCTTGATGGTCTATGAAACCTTTGATTAGATCAGTACTGCCTCAGCGGAGACTGACCAGTGTCAACAGGCTCTAACTCTGCCGTGCAGGGCGAGGTATTGCTGTACGACCGGCCGCGGGGTGTGGCGCGCGCGCGCTTCCTGTTTGCCCACGGTGCCGGGGCACCCATGGACAGTGAGTTTATGCGGGTGATCAGCGCCGGTCTCAGTGCCCATGGCGTCGAGGTCTGGCGCTTTGAGTTTCCCTATATGGCCGCGCGGCGAAGCGGCGGCCCCAGGCGCCCGCCAAATCCGATGCCGCAGTTGCTGGACAGTTTGCGCGGGTTTGTGGAACGCGCGGATACGAGTGCAGAGGGGATACCGCTCCTGATAGGCGGCAAGTCACTGGGGGGCAGGGTTGCCAGTCTGCTGGCCGACGAACTGTACGCTGAGGAGCGGATTGCGGGACTGGTGTGTTTTGGGTATCCGTTCCACCCCCGCGGCAAGCCGGACCAGTTGCGTACCGCACACTTGCGGGCACTGAATTGTCCCACCCTGGTCCTGCAGGGCAGCCGCGATCCCCTGGGTAGCAGGGGAGAGGTGGCCGGTTACGACCTGAGTGCAGCCCTGGGTTTTCGGTGGCTGGAGGATGGAGACCACGATTTCCGGCCGCGGATCGCCAGTGGATTCACCCAGGGGGAGCACTGGCAAAAGGCAGTAGAGGCAGCGGCCGGGTTTATGCTGTCGGTGACGCCGGTCACTTAGCCAGCTCCAGTATGGTGATGCGCTCTTCCCTGCACAGCATGGGTTGTAGCGCTGCCATCTGGGCGCGTCGCTCCTCGCTGGTGTACCAGTGCTGCCAGTGCAGATCCGACTGCCATTGGGACAGGGTGAAGCGCCGCAGGTGATTGTCCTTGTCGGTAAAGGTCTGACCGTCGACGAACCCCACGGTGCGATAGGCATTGGTGAGCAGCTTGTGCGCGGCGTCCTCATAGGTGCTGCCCATCTCCGAAGTGATTTCCCGCTCAATCAACACGTAGATCATGGTTGGTCCTGCACAGTCTTTGAGTGGATTCTAGCGCGGCTCCACACTGGGCATGTAGGCAAATTGGCCGCCAGCATCCCCGTTTAGGCCGCTGTGTTTGTCGATATGTCCGACAGGCGACAAGCGATCCTGTGAAGGCGGGTGACGGCGGTATTCAAATCATCGAAAATACACTGATGAAGTTTGACCATACCCTCGACACCCGGGGTCTGCTGTGTCCGGAACCTGTGATGATGCTCCACGCCGCCGTGCGCAAGCTGGGCGCGGGGGAAGTATTGCAGATGCGCGCCACCGACCCCTCAACCCAGCGGGACGTTGCCAAATTTTGCCAGTTCCTCGGTTACGAGCTGGTGCAGCATCTGGAGGAGGATGACGAGTTCATCTACTGGATTAAAAAGGCGGGGCCCGACGCTTGAGTCGCTGCTGCGAAGGTCAACTCCGCGTGGTCCCCCAGCTTTTCAAAAGTGGCAATCCAATCGAGGAATGATCATCGATTGGATTGCCGGTGTTACGGGACTCAGGGTGAGGTGACCAGCGCCGCAATCGCCGCCAGTGCTTCAGGGTCTTCGGATTTGATCTTGTTGGCGATATGGTGTTGAAAGAAATAGTGGAAGTCGTTGGTCCCCTGAGCCGGGTATAGACAGTGATCCCCCGGCAATACGGGGGTGGTTTCCACTGTGTCGTGATTGATCAGCATGCCGTGAATCTCGCCACTGCCGTACAGCCGCCAGCTGACCACTTCGGTCAGGGTGAGATTTTCCCGTTGCTCGTCCATAAACACCGCGTGGGTACCTATGGTGTCGGGAATCTCTTGCATCACTTCTTCGGCCTTGCCTTTCTCGAACTCGAAATATTCCGCCGCAGTTTCCAATTCGACGATTTTGTGAATGGGGGCTTCGTGAAAAATCTCCTCGATGCCCGGGTCGTAGTAGCCCTCGAAACGCCCGTCCAAAGGGTCCTGGATTTCCGGACAGGCCACGATGGAGTTCAACCAAGGCACAAGGCCGACGACGTCACCGTTGGCTTTGAGTCCCCAGCAGAGAATTTTCAGAGTGTAGAGATCCGAACCGTTTGAGCTGTTTGAGTAGAGCATTTCCAAGCCATCAAGCTCCGGCGCCAGGCGAATAACCCGCCTGTTCGCAGAAGTTTCGATCGGCTCGCCGGTGAAGAGGTCAACCACGTTGCGGTAGCTGTGGTCGGTCATAGAGCACCTCCTTGCAGGGCCGGTTGTGGTGCAGGAGGGGGGTTGGACGACTTATTCCCCTCCTCGGGGAACCGGCGCTAGGGCATGGCCCTATACCGGCATCCCTGTGTCTAAAGGTATATGCTGATATATGGAAATACAACCAGTGATTGCAGTTTTCTCCTCGTCGCTTTGCAGTGGCCGGGCACATTGATATAGTCCGCGCCTTGCAGTCAGTGCGGGGTCGCAGTGTCAGTCCAGCTCAATACCAGCCGCCGGTGGAACCAGTTGACCACGGCGGATCGCATAGCGGCGGTGTTCGATCGCTGCTTTGCCGCGCCGGACTGTTTCAATACGCGCTTGTGCGGCGGCGCCGCCGAGCCTTTTTATCGCCCGGCGGGGGCGGGGTGCAGCTATCACAGGATCGAGTTCACGCGGGATTACCCGGCCAGCGCCCGGCACGAGGCCGCCCACTGGTGCGTGGCGGGCGCCCGCCGCCGCCAGCTGCCGGACTATGGCTACTGGTACCAGCCGGATGGCCGCTCCGGGGAGCAACAGGCTTTGTTCGAGCAGGTGGAGGTGAAACCCCAGGCACTGGAGTGGATCTTTGCCCGCGCCTGCGGTGCAGGGTTTCGCGCCAGTGCCGATAACCTGGCATCCGGTCTTGGCCCGAGTCGGTCTTTCCGGCAAGCCATCTGGCATCAGGTCCAGTCCTACTGCCGCCAGGGGGTCAATGGGCGCGCGGAGCAGTTCGCATACGCTTTGGCCCGCGCTTTCCACCGCCCTGACCCGCTGCAGGGCGGCCAATACCGGTTGACGGAGCTGCTGTGAGTGAGGATCGCCCCAGTTACCTGGTAGACGCGTCCGTCTATATCTTCCGCTATTATTTTGCCCTGCCGTCCAACTGGGTCAGCCGCGATGGCTACGCCACCGAAGCTGTCTACGGCTTCAGCAATTTCCTGCTGGATCTGCTGGGGCGCCGACCCCGGCGTATAGCCTGCGCTTTCGATGAATCCCTTGGCAGTTGCTTTCGCAACCAGCTCTATCCACTTTACAAGTGCAGCCGGGCTCTGCCGGACGAGGCACTGGCCTATCAGCTCCAGGCCTGCCGGGAGATGGCCGCGGCACTGGGAATTGCCTGTTTCGCCAGCGAGCTCTACGAGGCAGACGATATTCTCGCGACGCTGACGCGCCGCTACCGGCGCTATCACCCCATTGTTATCAGCCGCGACAAGGATCTGGGACAACTGCTGGACCGGGGGGCGGCTTCCCTGTGGGATTTTGCCGCTAACCGACACCTGGATAGGGCGGCGATACAGGCCAGGTTTGGGGTACTTCCGGGCCAGATCGCGGATTTTCTCGCCCTGGTGGGGGACAGCAGTGACGATATTCCCGGGGTGCCGGGGGTAGGCGCCAAAACGGCGGCCGCCCTGTTGGGCGAATTCGCCAGTGTCGAAATTCTGCTGTCGGCACTGGAGCGGGTAGCGGAGCTGCCCCTGCGCGGTGCCAGGGGCATTGCCCGCAGATTGTGCGATCACAGCGATCAGGTGCTACTGGCCAAGCGGCTGGCGTCGTTGGAAGAGTCAGTGCCACTGTCCCTGGAACCCCACGGCATCAAGTGGCGCGGCGCCGACGTGAATCTGGCGGTGGCCCTGGCGGGGGAATTCGGTATTGGTGGCCTCAAGGCTAAAATCCAACGGACCCTGACCGAGACAACCGGAGAATTGGCGTGACCCGCTCCGCACCACAGCTGAACATTGTCGCTGATGAAAATATTCCCGCCCTGGAGCACTATTTTGGTGGGCTGGGCAGCATTCAGCGGCTGCCTGGCCGCCCTCTGTGCCGCGCACAGCTGGCCCGGGCCGACGTACTGCTGGTGCGTTCGGTGACACGGGTGGACGAGCAATTATTGCAGGGTACACCGGTGAAGTTTGTGGGCAGTTGCACCATAGGCACCGATCACCTGGATACCGACTGGCTGGAACGCAACGGCATTGCCTGGAGCGCCGCGCCGGGCGCCAACGCCAACTCAGTGGTGGAATATGTGTTTTGCGCGCTGGCGGCTCTCGGGTGCGACTGGCGCGAGCGCCGCTTTGGAATCGTTGGGTGCGGCAATGTGGGCGGACTCCTGCAGCGCCGCCTGCATCGGCTGGGTGTCCAGTGCGCAGTCTATGATCCCTGGTTGCCGGACAACCCGGACTCGGCCCCGCTGGAGCGGGTGCTGCGACAGGATGTGGTGTGCCTGCATGCGCCGCTGGTAACTGGGGGGCCGCACCCCAGCCGGCATCTGCTGGGAGAGCGGCAACTGGCCAGTCTTCCGGACGGCGCGGTACTGATCAGTGCCGGGCGGGGTGCGGTGGTGGACAACAGTGCGTTACTGGGCTTTTTACGCGGTGGTGGCCGTGTGACTACGGTGCTGGATGTCTGGGAGGGTGAGCCCGCCATAAACACGGCGCTGCTGGAGCTGGTGGATATAGGCACGCCACACATCGCCGGCTACAGTCTCGATGGCAAACTGGCCGGTACACGTATGATTCGCGCGGCAGTGGGGCTGGCCCTGCTCGGCGAGGGAAACTCGGGGCAGGCCACCAGCGAAGAGGGGCAGGCCCATACTATCGCAGTCGGGCCCGGTGCCGAAAAGGGCGGCTTCGGGCAACTGGCTGACCTGCTGTTGCAGATTTACGATCCGCGCAGTGACGACACCCGGCTGCGTCAGGCGGCCAGGGGGGCGCTGCCGATGGCGCAGGCGTTTGACCTGCTGCGGCGGGAATACCCGCAGCGGCACGAGTTCCACCACTACTGCATTGACGATGCCCGGCTGGATAAGGCCCAGCGGGCGCAACTGGCAGCTCTGGGGTTGTATGAAGCTGAGTAAACTCGGACTTGTTGTCAATCCCTGGGCCGGCGTGGGCGGGCCTGCGGGGCTAAAAGGCAGCGATGGCGCCGACACTGTGGCGCGGGCGCTGGCAGAGGGCGTGGAGCCGCGGGCGAATGCGCGCGCGGCGGTGACGCTGGCTGCGCTTCGGGAAAATGTGGAGCGCGTGGAAATCCTGTGTTTCGGCGGCGATATGGGAGAGAGCGTGGCGCGGGGCAGTGGACTGGCTGTCCGCGTCGTGGGTTGCGCTGCGTCGCAACCCTCCACTGCCGCGGATACGGAGCGAGCGGCGCGGGAGATCCGTGCCGCCGGGGCGGATTTGATCGTGTTTGTGGGCGGCGATGGTACTGCGCGCAATATGGTTAACGCCCTCGGCGACCATTTCCCCGTACTGGGAATTCCCGCCGGAGTAAAAATGCATTCAGCGTGTTTTGCCATTTCGCCAACGGCGGCCGGTGAGGTATTGCGGCGCTTGCTGGCCGGCAGACTCGTCGATCTGCACGAGCGGGAGGTGCGGGATATCGATGAGGGCGCCTTCCGCGAGGGCCGGGTGAGTACCCGCTATTACGGCGAGTTGCTGGTGCCGGAGGAGGGCCATTTCCTGCAGGCGGTGAAAAACGCCGGGCGGGAGGTGGAGGAGCTGGCGGTGGCGGATATCGCCGCGGAGGTGGTGGAGGGGCTGGAGCCGGGCACACTGTATCTGGTGGGGCCGGGCTCCACCACTCTGGCAATTCTCAATGAACTGGGCCTGGAGGGAACCCTGCTGGGGGTGGACCTGTTGTGTGATGGCCAGCTGATCGCCCGCGATGTGAGTGCGAAGAGGATCCAGGCGGCACTGGCCAGCCACCGGGGGCCGGCGCGCCTCATAGTCACGGCGATCGGTGGCCAGGGGCACCTGATTGGTCGCGGTAACCAGCAGTTTTCCCCGGAGGTACTGCGCACCCTGGGACGCGACAATGTCACAGTGGTGGCCACTAAAACCAAAGTTACCGGACTTCAGGGCCGCCCCCTGCTGGTGGACAGTGGTGACCCGCAGCTGGATGAGCAATGGAGCGGTTTTATCCGGGTGATCACCGGCTATCGCGATGCGATTCTCTATCCGCTCAGCAATGGTGATTTATAGTGACGGATTGGACGCAACTGCTGGAGCAGGTGGCGGGTAAACTGGTTGAATCCACAAGCAGCTCTGCACCTCTATCGGTACCTGACAGCCGGCGCCTGTTCCACGGCCGCGGGCGCTGTTTTGCCGGGCTGGAACAGGTGTGCGTGGACAGTTTTTTCCCCGTACTGCTGGTGACTCTGTTCGAACCCTACGCGAACGAGAGTGAACTGTGTGAGGCGCTGTGGGAAATGGCCGCGGGACGCGGCTATACCGGCGTCGCTGTGCAGCGCCGTTATCGACCGGGGGCGCCGGTTGAGTGGGTCTGCGGGCGGCCACTGGCGACACCCGTGGCACGCCGCGGTGAATTGCGTTTCCCGCTGACTTTTGCGCGGCAAAATGTGGGTTTCTTTCTCGATATAGAACCGGGCCGGCGCTGGCTGGAGGAGCAGGTGCGGGCCGGCAACGGAGAGCTGAAACTGCTGAACCTGTTCGCCTTTACCTGTGCCTTTTCGGTGGTGGCGCGGGCGGCCGGTGAACTGGGTATCGTGAATGTGGATGTGAACCCTGGAGTGCTCAACCGCGGCCGCGAAAACCACCTCTATAACAAGCTGCCGTTAAAGGGTATCAAGTTTCTGCAGCTGGATGCCTTGCGGCAGTTCAATCGCTTCGACCGGCGCGGTCCTTTTCAGCTGGCGGTGGTGGACCCACCCACACGGCAGAAAGGGCGCTTCGATGTGAACGAGAACTACGATCATTTGCTGCGGCTGCTGCCCGACAGCTTGGCGCCGGAGGCGGAGCTGCTGGTGGTGCTGAACTCTCCGCGCCACAGCGAGGCGCAGTTTCGCGATTTGATCGAACAGGCCGACAAGCGCTATCGGGTAGTGACCCGCCTGCCGCAGAACCCGGATTTTCCCGACCGGGATGAGGATGCGGCCTTGAAAATGCTACACGTCAGTTTTCGCCATCGATAAACGGCAGTCCACTCGACAAACCTTTCTCTATTGAATGGTCGGTTAAAAAATAACCCTAAGGCCTCACAGCTTGCTGAACCTCAGCATCAGTTGCTGCATCAGCTCCTGCAATTGTGGCGAGGAGCCGTCGCGGACGGCGCGGGCCAGCAGATCGGCGTTGCTCAGACCGCTGTCATCCAGCGCCACCAGCAGCAAAAAGCCCCGGTGGCTCAATACCGCCTCTTCCACCGCTTCCTGGCGCACCAGTTGTGCAAACTGAATATAACCGCTCTGCTGCAGCCAGGTTATGGCGCCCAGACAGGCCAGGTGGCGGGGCGAGTGGAGGCCGAACTCGTCGGCCTGGTCGGGACCGGCAATATCCTCCACATACACCGTTGCGGGTACGGGAAACTGGTTGAACAATGTCAGCAGGATTCCGCCGGCATCGCGAAAAAAATCGTTGATGTGCAAATCACTCAGCATTGGCGATCACTGTCCGGTCTTCAGGCGGAATAGTTTTCTAGGAACTGCCCCAAACGCAAAATAGCTTCGGAAAGATCTTCGGCGCGGGGAAGGAAAACGATACGCAGGTGATCGGGCGCGTCCCAGTGAAAGGCACTGCCCTGAACCAGCAGAATCTTTTCCTGGCGCAAGAACTCCAGCACCAGGTGCTCGTCACTCTTGATCCGGTGATGGTTCAGATGCAGGCGGGGAAACAGGTATATCGCCCCCCGGGGTTTGACACAACTGACGCCGGGAATCTCGTTCAACATCCGGTAGGCCAGATTGCGCTGCTGCCGCAAGCGACCGCCCGGCAGTACCAGATCGTTGATGCTCTGGTAGCCCCCCAGGGCGGTTTGCACCGCAAACATGGCCGGTACATTGCCGCACAGCCGCATGGAGGCGAGGATTTCCATTCCTTCGATAAACCCCTTGGCTCGCTGCTTGGCTCCGCTCACCACCATCCAGCCGGAGCGGAAACCGGCCAGCCGATAGGATTTGGACAGGCCGTTGAAGCTCAGGCACAGCACATCCTCAGCGAGGCGGGCGATGGGGGTGAACTGGGCATCGTCGTAGAGTATTTTGCTGTAGATCTCATCGGCGAAAATGACCAGGTTGTGGGCGCGGGCCAAGGCCACGATTTCCCTCAGTAGCGCCTCCGGGTAGACTGCGCCGGTGGGATTGTTGGGGTTGATGACCACTATGCCCCGCGTGCGCGGGGTGATCTTGGATTTGATATCGGCGATATCCGGCAGCCATTCGGCCTGTTCGTCGCACCGGTAGAGTACCGGTGTCGCTCCGGTCAGGTTGGTGGCCGCCATCCACAGGGGGTAATTGGGCATCGGCAGCAGCAGCTCATCACCGGCATTCAGCAGCGCCTGGGTGGCCATGGAGATCATTTCGGATACGCCGTTACCCAGGTAGATGTCATCTATATCCACATCCGCGATGCCCAGGTTCTGGCATTCCTGCATAATGGCCTTGCGCGCGGCGAACAGTCCCTTGGACTCGACATAGCCCTGTGCATGGGCGAGATTGTGGATCACGTCCTGGATGATTTCATCCGGGGCATCGAAACCGAAGGGTGACGGATTGCCGATGTTCAGTTTGAGGATACGGTGGCCTTCCTCTTCCATCCGCTGCGCCTGCTCCATAACGGGGCCGCGAATCTCGTAGCAGACGCCGTGGAGCTTGTCCGATTTAAGAATGTCCTTCATGGTATGAGTGTAACCCTCGGGGCGGAATACTGTGGGTGCGCCGGTTAGCCGCTCCTACAGAGAGGCGATAAAGAGGACAGAGTATGTCAAAAGAGAAAGACGATAACTACTGGCGCGACAGGCTGACGCCGGAAGAATTTCATGTTTTGCGGGAGGCGGGCACCGAGCGGCCCTTCAGCGGTGATTACTGGGACTGCTTTGCCGACGGTGTCTACCGATGCCGGGGCTGTGGCCAGACGCTGTTCCATTCAGATGCCAAGTTTGAGTCCGGCTGTGGCTGGCCCAGCTTCGATGCCGAGGCCCAGAGCGGGGTTGTGGCGGAGCGCGCGGACAACAGTCTCGGCATGCAGCGCACGGAGATTGTCTGCGCAAACTGCGGCGGCCACCTGGGCCATGTGTTTCCGGATGGGCCTACGGACACGGGGCTGCGCTACTGCGTCAATTCGCTCTCGGTCAGGCTGGAAGCGGAAGAAGAGGAGGGCGGCCAATGAAAGATGCTCACTGGAGCCGCTGGCTGGTGCGGGTACAGTTGTTGCTGTTGACCGTCATCGTCCTGGCAGGTCTCGCGTTGCGCCTGGACCTGCTGGGCTTCCGGGTGGTTTTTCAAGTGTTCAAATACGCCGGTGTGGCGGCTCTGGCGGTGGCATTGATCAGTCTGCTGGTATTTGTCTGGGGATTGGTGAAGCGTCACGCCGACAGTCGCCGCGCGGCGATATGGGGCGTATTGCTGGGCCTGCTGCCGGTGGCGCTACCGCTGCTGACAGTGGGGAAGGACAACTTCGATGTCCCCCCCATTCACGATATCAGTACGGATTTGCACAATCCGCCGCAGTATGAGGAAGTGTTGACCCTGCGCAGGGAGGGTGACAACAGTGCGGCCTACGGCGGCGAGGCATTGGCCGAAGCCCAGCGGGGAGCGGATATCTATGCGGACATGCTGCCCTTGCAGGTGGACCTGCCGGTGGCGAGGGTCACGGAACTGGCGGCGGAGGTGGCCGCTGAACTGGGTTGGCGGATTGTGGCCGAGGACCCGGAGCGGGGACACCTGGAAGCCGTCGACCGGACCCTGCTGTTGGGATTCAGGGACGACGTAGTGGTGCGGGTCACGCCATCCGGTGAGGGCTCCCGGGTGGATGTGCGCTCCAGTTCCCGGGTTGGTGTCAGCGACCTGGGCGCCAATGCCCAGCGTATCCGCACTTTTCTGCGGGAACTGGAGGAACAGGTTGCGGAGCGGCAATAATCCCTGTGACCCCCTCGTTTCCACGGGTTTTGTGGCAGTTCTGGGAAACTGGTAAGTGCCTGACTATAAAAGGAAAAAGCACCAAAAAAGTTTTCGGCTAGGTGTTGACAGCCCCCTGGGTGCTACATAGAATGCGCCCCACTTCTGACGCAGAGTGAAGCCATAAGGCGCCAGGCAATGCCGATGAAGTGAATCTGGGTCCCCTTCGTCTAGAGGCCTAGGACACCGCCCTTTCACGGCGGTAACAGGGGTTCGACTCCCCTAGGGGACGCCACTGCGGGAATAGCTCAGTTGGTAGAGCGCAACCTTGCCAAGGTTGAGGTCGCCGGTTCGAACCCGGTTTCCCGCTCCAATTGATGACAAAGCGGTTCCCAATGTCACCGGGTCCAGGAAGGTACTGTTCGCAGTTGTACCTGAACTATGTGGCAGCTCTCGGCGAAGGTCGGGATGCAAGTTTTTGTCCCCATCGTCTAGAGGCCTAGGACACCGCCCTTTCACGGCGGTAACAGGGGTTCGACTCCCCTTGGGGATGCCAAACAGGGCCCGGCAGCACTGCTGCCGGGCCGGCTCAAACTGCGGGAATAGCTCAGTTGGTAGAGCGCAACCTTGCCAAGGTTGAGGTCGCCGGTTCAAACCCGGTTTCCCGCTCCAGATAAAAAAGCCGCTCAAGTCAGCGGCTTTTTTATTGCTCGTTGAACTGGCGCAGTCCCCGCGCAAGCATGCGCAGAGCTTCCCTTTTTTTGGCGCTTTGCCGGGTTAATAGTCACTACCTGAGGGCCTGTTCACACTAACTGAGATAGCCCTGCTGCCACTGGTTTGTGGCCTGCAAGGCAGGAATTGCGCAGTGTGGTGGGTCCACATAAGCAATTTCTAACACCGCAGGGCGCGAAATCAGGGGCAGCCCTTCGGGTTGTGTCGGAAAAGGCGCCACTCTTCATTGCTCGTCGCTCATTCGGAACAACCAAACTTCTCTCCTCTTGCCTCGATTGGCACCTTTTCTGTCACAACAGGGCCAACTCCGTTAGTGTGAACAGGCCCTAACAATATGCCCTGGGCTAAGCTGCTGTGTCGGGTTGACCCGGGATCAACTGTTGCTTGGCGGTGGACCTGCCGGTTGGGGTATACAGCCAGTGTTCGAGACGGCCTGCGTGGCCGGTATTCAAGGGCGCGGAGGCTTGCGCTGGTCCGCTTGCAATCATCGACATAAGCGCGTTGAATAGGCGCCCTCGTTCCCAGGAGGTGGTAATGACCGCGGCGCTTTCCATCAGCAATCTCGAGAAAACATACGACAATGGCTTCAGGGCGCTGAATGGAATCAGTTTCGAGGTAAAACCCGGAGACTTCTTTGCCCTACTGGGACCCAATGGTGCAGGTAAATCCACCACCATTGGGATTATCTGTTCCCTGGTGCGCAAAACTGCCGGCAGCGTCGCCATTTTTGGCGTCGATATCGACCGGGACTTTGCCCGCGCCAAGCAGCTGCTGGGCGTGGTGCCGCAGGAATTCAATTTCAGCCAGTTTGAGAAAGTCTTCGACATCGTCTGTACCCAGGGCGGCTTTTACGGTATGTCCCGTAAGCTGGCGCAGGAGCGCACAAAAAAATACCTGCAACAGCTGGGCCTGTGGGAAAAGCGTGATACCCAGGCACGTATGTTGTCCGGGGGCATGAAGCGCCGGCTGATGATTGCCCGGGCGCTGATCCATGAACCCAAGCTGTTGATCCTGGACGAACCCACCGCCGGTGTGGATATCGAGTTGCGCCGCTCCATGTGGGCTTTCCTGCAGGAGATCAACGCCGGGGGCACCACCATTATCCTCACCACCCACTATCTGGAAGAGGCGGAGAGCCTCTGCCGCAATATCGCCATCATCGACCGGGGGGACATTGTCGAGAATACCTCCATCAAGTCGCTGTTGAAGACCCTGAGCCGGGAGACCTTTATTCTGGATATCCGCGATGCCATGCCCACCTGCCCGGACCTGGGGGGCTTCGAGGGCTGGTTGAAGGATGAGCACTGCCTCGAGGTGACAGTGGCGAAAGGGCAGTCCCTGAACGACCTGTTTACCCGCCTGGGAGAGCAGGGTGTGGCGGTGGTCAGTATGCGCAACCGGGCCAACCGCCTGGAGGAACTGTTTGTTTCGTTGCTGGCGGAAGATAGGACGGGGGAATAGGACCATGCGGACTCTGGCCATCTGGACTTCCTTTTGCACTATTCTGCGCCGCGAAGTGCGCCGGTTTATGCGTATCTGGCCGCAGACGCTGGTGCCGCCGGTGATTACCATGTCCTTGTATTTTGTCATCTTTGGCTCGCTGATCGGCAGGCGCATCGGCGAGATGGGTGGCTTCAGTTATATGGAATTCGTGGTACCGGGGCTGATCATGATGGCGGTGATCACCAATTCCTACTCCAATGTCGCGTCCTCGTTTTACAGCGCAAAATTTCAGCGCAACGTGGAGGAGTTACTGGTCTCGCCCACGCCCAACTGGGTGATCATGGCGGGCTATGTGCTCGGCGGTGTTTCGCGGGGCCTGATAGTGGGTTGTGTCGTCACCCTGATAGCGCTTTCCTTTACCAACCTCCAGGTGCAGCATCTGGGCCTGACCATCGCGATTGTCTTCCTGGCAGCGATATTGTTTTCCCTGGCGGGGTTTATCAATGCGATGTTTGCCAACAGTTTTGATGATATTTCGATTATTCCGACATTTGTGCTGACGCCCCTGACCTATCTCGGTGGTGTGTTTTACTCTATCGACATGCTGTCGCCTTTTTGGCAGGGGCTATCCAAACTCAATCCGGTTTTGTATATGGTGAATGCCTTTCGCTACGGTGTACTGGGCGTTTCTGACATCAATGTGGCCTGGGCGTTTGCCGGTGTGTCGGCGTGTATCGCCGGCGTATTCGCCTGGGGATTGCACCTGATGCGCCACGGCAGGCGGTTGCGCAACTGACGGTTAACGTTATGGACAGAGATGACTGGCAAAAGCTGCCGCTGGGCAGGGAAACCAGCTATGAGGCCAGCTACAATCCGCAGCTGTTGTGCCCATTGGCGAGGCAGGTTTCCCGCGCACTTTTACAGGTCCGCGATGATGAGCTGCCGTTTTTTGGTGTGGACGAGTGGTGGGGCTTCGAGCTTTCCTGGCTGAATCCCAAGGGGCTGCCCCAAGTGGCCGTGGGACGTTTCACTTTTCCGGCCGAGAGCCCGTCGATGGTGGAGTCCAAGTCCTTCAAGCTGTACCTCAATTCCTTCAACCAGACCCAGTTCGACTCTGCCCGGGTGGTGCAGGACATATTGGTAAGGGATCTGAGTGCCGCCTGCGGTGCCGACGTGGGTGTGACCCTGTTCGGCGTTGAGGACGCCACACTGGCCGTGCATCAGCCCCGGGGTTGTTGCCTGGATACGCTGGATATCGAAACCCGTCGATACCAACCTGATGCGGCCCTGTTGAAGCTTGAGCAGTCGCGCGGGGAAGTGGAAGAAACTCTATACAGCCACCTGCTGCGCAGCAATTGTCCGGTTACCGGGCAACCCGACTGGGCGACTGTCAGTATCAGCTACAGGGGGCCGGCGTTGCAACGCGAGAGCCTCCTCGCCTATATAGTCTCGTTCCGCGAACACCAGGACTTTCACGAACACTGTGTAGAGCGGATTTTCTGTGACCTGCAGGGACTGGCGGAATTTGACCATCTGACCGTCTGCGCACGCTACACTCGTCGCGGTGGTTTGGACATCAACCCCCTGCGCAGTACGCTGCCGGATGCGCAACTGCCGCCGCGTTACGGACGCCAATAGGTCGGCCCCCGCTGAGGAAGTCCTTGCTCAATCGAAGAGGTGGGAATTGGTGGCTGCGCTGTTTTTCCGGCACATCCGTGAGCAGCGGAAACCGGATCAGATAATGACTTTGCTTTTGAGGGTCTTGAGGGCTTTTTCCAGGGACTGGACCACCTTGTCCTTGTCATAGTTGCGGATCTTGTCCAGGTCCATATGCATGGAGAATCCGGGAGCGTGATCCTCCACATAGCTCTGCTGACCACCGAGGTTTTTGCGCAAGTCGGCGACCTGATACACCTTTACCGGATTGCTGAAGCCTTTTACGTTGATAAAGCCTTTGTCCCGGCACATCACCGAGTGTTTGGTCAGTGCCCAGGTCTCGTGGCTGATCAGGATTTCACCCGGGTCAGCCGCACCTTCCAGGCGCGCGGCCAGATTGACGTGAGTGCCCATCACCGTATAAGACTGGTGGTTGGCCGTACCGAAAATCCCCACAGTGCAGTAGCCGGTATTGATGCCAATTCGAACCTGTAGAGGACGGGAGATGCCCTTACTGTACCATTCCTGCTTCATTTCACTGACGCGTTTGCGCATGGCCAGGGCCATGGCGACACAGCGCAACGCATCGGACTTGCCGCCTTTGCTCTGGTCGTCGCCGAACACCACCATCACCGCATCCCCGATAAACTTATCGATGGTGCCGCCATACTGACCCGCGATGCGGGCCATCTCCGAAAGATAGTTGTTGAGCAGGTCGGTTAGAGTCTCCGCCTCCAGCTCTTCGCTCAGCTGGCTGAAATCCTTGATATCGGAAAAGAATACCGTTAACAGTTTGCGTTCAGTGACAAGCTGATTCTCCTGTCCCGTGGTCACGGCCCGCCACAGGCGTTGCGGCAGGTATTTGGACAGCTTATAGGTGCGCAGCTTGCCCACCCGGTGCTCTTCCGCTAACGCCAGGTTCACCTTCTTAAGTTCGGCCATCTGTTTGTAGTTGCGAAACGCGTAAGCACAGAAGTAGGTAAACACGCCGATCAGGCTGGCGGCACTGATAGTCAGGTCCGCATTCACCACCAGCGCCGGCCGGTGAATCAGATAGCCGGCCCCGACACCCAGCAACAGCCCTGTATTGTGCTCAAACCAGCTGCGCCCGCCGCCCATGGTCAGGGCGTTGAACTGCACCATGGTGATGAACAGCAGGGTGGGTAATAGCGTGAAGTTGGCCAGCGCAATGGCGATACCGATAAGTGTGGCGTCGCAGAATGAGAGCCAGCGCTGCATCTTCGCATGGCTCTCCTCGGTGCGGCGCACAGAGAGGCGGTAGGCCACGAAGATATAGATCAGCAACACCGCGGCTGTGCCCAGGGTGAGCAGTTTGTCCGCGTCCCAGGGCATCGACCAATTGATGGTATTGATCAGGGTCCCAGCTGCGGCAAAGCAGATCAGGGAGCGGAAATAGATGGGGTAGCGAGAGTGATCGTTGCGCCCGCGAACTTCCCCAGGCTGGTCGTCCTGCATTGATTGTTATTTATCCGGTTGTGCAGATAGTGTGCTGTTTGCCGGTACTGGCCTCACAGGTCATCCGATCCGTCGCCGGGTCTCTGGTCGCTGCACCCGGCAGTGGGTAAGTGTAACGCCCCGTACCGAATTATGTGAAGCCTGTATTGTCTTTGGATGACTTGAGCCCGGGAGTCATCGGCGGAGGTCGGTTTGTTAGCGGGCTGTTGAAAAAGGAGTTTTCATGGGCCCGCTTCCCAAGCAGGGGTGTTCCGGTCGCAAATGAAGCGTGTAGCTGCCTGATTTGAAGGGGAGGGCTTGCGGAACTGCGCTGCAAAGACGGGCTGAGAAAAGCCAGGGAGGGCTTTTTGCACAACCTGTTAGAATCCGCCAACGAATCACAGTTGGGAGAAATTGATGGATGCCCTGACCGCTTTGCATGACCGTGTCTCCATTGGCCTGCTGACCGAGCCGGGCCCGTCAGAGGAACAGCGGCACAACATCTTTCGCGCCGCCCTGCGGGCTGCTGACCACGCTAATCTGCGCCCCTGGCGTTTTATGCTGATAGAGGGCACGGCCAGGGAGCGGCTCGGTGAGATATTGTTGCAGGCCAGTACTCAGGCGAGTGAAGAACCGCTGACAGAGCAGCAGCAGGGGAGAATTCTGGCTATGCCGCTGCGGGCGCCATTGATCCTGGTGGCGATTACCCGTCTGTGTGAACACCCCAAGGTTCCCCACCGGGAGCAGCATATGTCCACTGCCGGCGCGGTGCAGGCCATGCTCACCGCCGCCTTTGCCCAGGGCGTCGGCGCCTACTGGCGTACCGGGGCGCTGGCCTCCAGTCCCCTGGTCACCGCGGGACTGAACCTGGCGGAGAACGAGCGAATCGATGGCTTTATCTACTGTGGAACCCCGCAGAAGCCTCCCCGCAGGGCGCCGGCTCTGGAGGTGGGCGACTTTTTCAGCCACTGGGACCCTCGCTGATCCCGGCCGCCTCTGGCGCTGGTCTTTATCGCCGTTCGGGCTTGCGCCGCGGCTTCTGTTTGTGTAGAGTGCGCCCTCGCTGGGCAGGGCTATGTTGCTGATTGGCAAGGTAATTTTACCCAGTGACAAGCAGCTGCATTAGACATCGACTGGCTCCTCGCGAGAGGGCCCGGAATCCGGCCAAGGCTGGACAGGTGTGCGAGCCGGCAGTGGCAATCAATATGGGTGAGGTGTCCGAGTGGTCGAAGGAGCACGCCTGGAAAGTGTGTATGTCGAAAGGCATCGAGGGTTCGAATCCCTCCCTCACCGCCATTTCTTAAGATAACTCATTGATTTATAAGAATTTTTTATTTCCTTATTCTGTAATCCCCCATTTAGTCCCCCACTTGGTTGATGATAGCACTGTGGTTCGCTTTCCACATTCTCACCAAGCTGGATAGCGACTTGTATTGCTACAACTCAGCCCAAGAGAACTTTATGTACTTCAACAAGGGAAGCCGCAATAGTTAATCGGTGCCCGCGAAATTAAATCCGTGCTTTTCCGCTATCTTAATAAATCACTGGAAATGGATGGTTAGCATTGGTTCATAGAGTTGTATTCGCTTATGCAACCCCGTCAAGTTTTTCCTCTATCCAATGCTCCACTTCTCGGCTATCCCAGCCGACAGCTCCCGGACCTATCCGATACTGCTGAGGGAATTGTCCCTCCTTGGCCATCCGATAAATGCTGCTGCGCTTGTAGCCGGTTAGCCGCTCGACTTCAGGTAGCCGCAAGATGCGGCGAGGCGTTTCCATATTCTCACCTTTTGACGCATAGTAACTGAAAATCCTGTTTTAGAAATTACGGCGCTATAAAACTTGCGCCTATCTTCCAACTGGCCACGGTAAGGGTTGTTTGGGTGTTGGATTTACCATTGGAATAACCTTACCGTAAGGCGTTGCAGGAACTGCTCCACACCTCCTGCAGGACGGGGTGGGTGGATGTATACCTAGCCAGATAGCCGGCACTGTTACAGGGCCACCGCAACGGCTACAGGTTCCTTTCACTATATCTGTCATTGCTTTGTCTCCACTCGCTTAAATTCAATAACCCATACCCAGGGGTTGGCATCCGAACTGCCGTCGCCGTTGATGGAATCCCATAGGGTAAAGAAGGCGAGAACAGGGTGTGAAAACGGACCCATCTCCCCATTGCTCCAACCACACTTGTACGGAGTTATACCTTCCACCTTGGCATCCTCCTCGCTGATGTCTTGCAGTCGCTCCACTCGGATATCAGTAACCTCATCCAGGCCGCGACTCATCCATCGGCACATAAATCGAGCGTGCCTGTACCGGCCGAACTGCGGCGCTGGCGCCGGGCCGTCGGCCTCGTACCAGATTGGTGCGTCCATTGGGATGTCGCGGGGAGGCAGGTGGTCGAGACCGGCAGTTGTGCGCCAGGCTTCGCGCGTCCAGAGTCGGTCGCCTGGTTGGCCGTAGGGGCAGCCGAACCTGGGCATCGCATCGCGCAACAGAAAGTCGGCCGGACCTAAGTTCCAATTTCCATTGATACGCACGCGGCATTGACCGCCCTCGCGCATTTCCGGCTGCGGATTTATCATCCTCCGCGTATTCGTCTTCATGCCTGCCCGGAGAGCACGGATCATCACCGCGCTGTATGGAATCGGGCGCTCTTTAACTTTATCGCTCATGTGCATTTCCACTCAATCTGCATTAGTGCTGGATATTTGGTCGATAACAGCCTTCCCTCTAAGGGGCCTTTCTCTGGATACTTTGGCTAGTCCTTTCCTTACCAGTGCCTTTGCGGTTCCCATTTGTATACGGTTACGGTCATGCTTGGCACTCCCAGATACATAAAAACTGTACCGGACTTCGTTGTAGTCGAGAGAACCATGCTTTTTTAATAATTTGAGTGCGGCTGTCTGGACGCTAGTTAATCCCTTTACGCGTGAATTCCACTTCTCTACCAACAAATCCGTTTCATCGGCTAGCGTGGGTTCTGTGAATACATGGCAACCAGTGCACTCTATCCAATAGCCTCCGTCATAATCATTTAGTTCAGCATCGTCCCCACAAAACGGGCATTGCAAGAGTTTCACGCTACGCTCCTTTCTTGCTCGCGAACGGTTACACCACAATTCGCCCGCACCAGGGCGCGAGCCACAGCTGGGCTGACACTGTTCCCACACATGCGGGTCTGCGCGGTCTTTGATAGGGGTTTGCCCTCGTGAGTGGCGTCTATGATGTAATCCTCGGGAAAGCCCTGGGCGCGGTAGAGTTCACGCGGGGCCAGCATCCGCATCCCAATATCCACGATGCGGTAAGGCTCGCCGTGAACTGTCACCAGACCAAAGCGGTCTTTGCTGGTAACTGTGTGCATGGGTTCATTCAGGTTTGCACCTACTGACTTGCCGAAATATTTCACAAGGAAAGCGCGCACCTCGCCGAAGTGCCCACCCGTGGTGACTGTGTGCATTGGCTCGCGCAAGTCCTGGCCGTCGCAGTTGTTGCGCAGTTTCAGGAGGTGGCTAGTCACCAGCGCGTGGTGATCGGTGGCGGTGACAGTGCTTATCGGCTGCTGCAGGTCGCAGCCTGGGCCGGTGTAGTTGCCGCCGTAATGTTTGGCGAGAAAAGCGGCGCACAGTGCAAAGCGGTTTTCCGTGGTCTGCGTGGCCAGCGGCTGATCCATGGTGCGACCACGAGCTCGGCCCCCTTTATCACCGTAGTAAGGCTGGATATAGGGCGCTACCAGGCAGTGCTCCTGCTTACTGGTGATAGTGGTCAGTGGCTCGTTTAGCCGGTACTGCATACCGTCACCGCCCCAGCCGGTGTGGCCGAGACGCACGATAAAGGGCGCGGGATTGTCGATCACAAATCGCTGGATTCCGCGAGCAATACGGCGCAGGGTGTTTTCTGCCAATGGGCGTTTACGCTCAAAGATGCTTGGACAGGGGATACTCCAGTCAATGCACTCAGCCGCAGTTCGGTAGGGTATCAACCCCTCACCATGAGTAGGCTCGGGCCAGACAATTGGGCGGCCATCGCAACGGGCGACCAGGAACAGGCGCTTGCGAGAAGTGGGGGCTCCGTAATCACAGGCCCGGAGTTCGCGGTGCTCCACCTGGTAGCCAAGGTCAATAAGCTGCTGCTTCCACTGCTGGAATGTTTGGCCCCTGCGCTTTTTACAGGGGCGGCCCGCGGTGTCCAATGGCCCCCAGGTTTGAAACTCCTCGACATTTTCAAGCATGGTGACGCGCGGGCGGACCGTTGCCGCCCAGCGAATAGCTACCCAGGCCAGGCCCCGGATCTTTTTCTCTACGGGTCGGCCACCCTTGGCCTTGGAAAAGTGTTTGCAGTCGGGACTAAACCAAGCGAGCCCAACAGGTCGCCCTTGCGTAACTTTGCGAGGGTCCACATCCCACACACTCTCGCAGTAGTGCCGCGTGTGTGGGTGGTTTGCCCGGTGCATAGCGATGGCTTCTGGATCATGGTTGATGGCAATATCCACCGGGCGGCCGAACCCCTGCTCGATCCCCCCGCTGGCCCCACCACCGCCGGCGAAGTTGTCAACAATTAGCTCGTCGTGAAATTCAAAGCCCATTTGGGGCTCGGCTAATCTACTGCGCTTGCGCACGGCGCTATCCTCGCATGATCGACATATCTTTAAAGCAGGCCCCGTACTGGCGGCCATACTTCCCTAAGCGATTCAAGCCGAAAAACTGCCGATATAAGGCGTGATATTGGCTGGTTTAAATGCAGCTATCAGCATCGCTTGTAGCTCTCTACCCATATCTTCTTGAGCCGCTTCCAGGCGTTTAATCCGGGCAGTCAGTGTGGGGGGTGCATCACGACCAGTGCGAATGGACAAGCGCAGGTCGAAGCTCCGGGAATTCAAGCCGTTGTAAGGGATACATTCAAATCGAAAGCCCGCTGGTAAGCCTTCATCGCTGCGAGCTTCGATTTTTTCCAGAGCACTGCGGCTTGCGCTGAAATCCTGAGTTTCGTGTTCTTCTTTTCTGGATGATTCGATGGTAAGACGCCTTATTGCAGCAACGGCTTTACTATTTGGTATCACCTCACCGCTACTGGAATAGTAAGTAATGCTGTCCGTATAGTCTTCCATGAACTCGGCCATGTACTTCTGATCGCAATGTGAACCGTTCAGTTTCAGTAAGGCTTCAAGCTCTGCGGTCTTGAATAAGCGAAGATTTGCGGTGAAGTCGCCATGGCCGGGTTCCGAAACGCTGCCCAGGTTGAAAACAGCTTGTGCTGCCATGTCTTCAGGATCGATGAAGCAAGCAGATTGATCGCTTCCAAACCCCAGACAATAGGACACAAAATCTTCTAGTGAAGTGGTTTTCATGGACCCACGGTAACGGACGCGACCTGACAGATACTTTTCGAGGTTGTGAATTCTGAATCCATCTGGGGCGGCCATGATTGGTATATCTAATTCAGAATTGCAGATGATAGCCGCCAGTTCTGCGGCAGTTTGCGATTCCTTGATCTCTTGGATTGCGCTTTGATCCATAGTCATTTGCTGTTTTCCTTTAGTGGTCGTGGTGAGAGGTTATTAAAACCAGATTGGCATTTTGGTTACGAATTTCGGATCGGGGTCACATCGCTGTTTATACTTCCTCTCTTGTCGAACATCTGATTCTGCTTTTCAGGGAATAAAGACAGGGCGCCCTTGGTACCGACATACATGGGGGTAGAGGTGGCATTGTCTTCGGAGATAGAGCCGTGATTGGTTGGCTTTTTGTATTTCAGGGTGTGCTCGATTTGAACCTGATGGCTGTTCTTGATTTTCCCCATCTTGAGGGTGATCTGAACTTCACCTTTGCGGTCATAGTCAGTTACCGCAGAGGCAACATCGCTCAAAATGTGAGCAAGCTTTTCTTCAAAGACGCCACCATCAAGTTCTGAAATAAACTGGTTTACGTTAGTGGTCATAAAATGCTCCAATTTGTAAAAAACAGGCCCCGTACTGGCGGCCCTAACGGTTACTGCTGACTGATTGCGCCGGGGCGCTGCATAAAATGGATTACCACTACCGTGAACCAAAATCGTCTTTGACCCTGGTGATTATTTTTCTGTTGGCAGGGATATGGTGTTCACTGTAGGGCGAGGCTTGGTCAAGGTGTTCTTCAAAATATGCGAGGCAGGCTGCAAATCCGCCATTGTCACTTAGCTTGGATAATTCCTTGAAATGGTTCCCGCTCAAAATGAGGCGCAAGCTGTTATCGTCATATGTTGGGGTATAGCCAGTGATGATAATTGCTGTCTCTGGCCCGCTAACAAACAATGGGTTATCGTCAAGTTGCAAGTAGTAGTGTTTGGTTTCGGGCTGGTCTTGTTTCTCAGTAAAACCGCCATTCAACTGGAAAACCCAATTGGCTGCATCTTCTTGGCTTGAGTGATCCGACTCCGGCTCCCACTGACCATCTGGTGTATAGAATCCAACTGTCCAAAGTTCGGATTCCATTTTCTTATAAACGTACATGTCCCTCTCCTTAATTTTAATTACAGCTGAGTTTACTTACCCTTACTGTTACTGCGTTTTTCAATGTCCAGGGTGTTGGTTAAAAATTGCTTGCAAGGGCGTCACCGG